>JAOAHW010000017.1 GCA_026415015.1 Syntrophorhabdaceae bacterium | reverse complement strand
AGATGTGTATAAGAGACAGGTGGTAGTGGTTCATCTGTATTTGGTATATTTGACAACAGCATTAAGGCTGAAGAGGCATCAACCAAACTTAATGACTTAGGAAGGGTTTTTACTGCTAAAAGCATTAAATAGGAGGGGCAAAGTTTATGGAGATAACAGACATAAAGATATTTCCTGTAAATGAAAAAAGGGTTAAGGCATATGCATCTATTGTCTTCGATGATTGTTTTATTATAAGAGATTTAAAGATAATACATGGTGAAAACAAACTCTTTGTTGCCATGCCCAGCAAAAAGATGAAGGACGGTACATACAGGGACACTGTCCACCCTCTTAACAACGAAACAAGACAGAAGATAGAGGCGAATGTCCTTAACGCATATGAAAAAGAGTTAAGTAAGGTAGCAAAGGAAAAAGAGTAAGTATTTTATATTGGGGTGTCGTCAAGCGGTAAGACACAGGCCTTTGGAGCCTGCATTCGGAGGTTCGAATCCTCCCGCCCCAGAATAATTATTTAAAGGGGGCACCCAAATTGGATAGATTGAGGATATTTTCAGGTAATGCTAACAGAAAACTCGCTGAGAGTATATGTAATTATCTGAACATAGAGATAGGTAAGGCAAAGGTAAGCAAATTTAGTGATGGAGAGATCCAGGTAGAGATAGAGGAGAGTGTCAGGGGTATGGATACGTTCCTCGTCCAGCCCACATGCCCGCCTGTAAGCCATAACCTTATGGAGCTTCTTGTTATGCTCGATGCTGTAAAAAGGGCATCCTCTTCAAGGATAACAGTTGTTATCCCTTATTATGGTTATGCAAGGCAGGATAGAAAAGTAGTCCCCAGGACATCCATATCAGCAAGGCTTGTTGCCAATCTTATAACCACTGCAGGGGCATCACGTGTCCTTGCCATGGACCTCCATGCAGGTCAGATTCAGGGGTTTTTTGACATCCCTGTTGATCATCTCTATGCCCTTCCTGTTCAATTTGAGTATCTGAAAAAGATAAAGGGTGATATTGTAGTTGTCTCCCCTGATGCAGGTGGTGTTGAAAGGGCAAGGGAGCTTGCAAAGAGGCTTAATGCATCCATTGCCATAATAGATAAGAGAAGGGAAAAGGCAAATATATCAAAGGTCATGAATATAGTAGGAAATGTAAAAAAGAAGGTGGCCATACTCCTCGATGACATGATAGATACAGGAGGTACCATTGTCCAGGCAGCAGAGGCCTTAAGACAAAACGGTGCTGTCAGCGTATATGCCTGCTGCACGCACCCTGTGCTTTCAGGGAATGCAGTGGATAAACTAAAGAATTCACAAATACAGGAACTTGTGGTGACAAACACCATACCCCTATCAGAGGAGGCAAGCAAACTTAAAAATATTACTGTCCTCGATGTATCTTCACTTTTAGGAGAGGCGATCAAGAGGATACATAGAGATGAATCAGTAAGTTCACTATTTATATAGAAGAATCTTCAAAACCGGAGGAAAAGATGGAAGAGATGTTTATTAAGGCAGACATAAGAAAAGGGAGTGGAAAATCAATAACACGAAAACTCAGAAACCAGGGGAATATACCTGCAATCATCTATGGAAGAGATATCGAAACCCAGATGCTATCGGTATCTGTTAGGGAATGGAAGAGATTGAGTAAATATTTAAAGAGAAACACCATATTAAGGATGCAGATTAAAAAAAATGGCGATACAAAAGAAATGCCTGTAATGGTAAAAGAGATCCAGCATCATCCATACAAAGACAATATACTCCATATCGACTTCCTCCATGTCTCCATGGAGAGAAAGATAGAGGTAGAGGTGCCTGTACACCTTGTTGGTCAGGCAAAGGGTTTGATAAACAATGGGATTGTAGAACAGCACTTAAGAACCATAGTTGTAGAATGTATGCCTGGCCAGATACCTGATAGGATAGATGTGGATGTTACAGACCTTGATATAGGTGACTCGATTCATATAAGCGATATATCTTACCCTGGTTTGAGATTTCTTGAAAACCCTGAGATAGCCATAGTCACAGTGATACCTCCTGAATCAGAGGAAAAAGCAGTAACTGAAGAAGGTGCTGAATCAGAGAAAAAGGAGGCATAAGGACGCTTCTTTGTTGCTTTTATGTGGTCTTGGGAATAAGGGCTCCAGATATATCTTTACAAGACATAATATTGGTTACCTTGCAGTAGATAGATTTTCCCAGAGGTATTCCATACCCCTTGATAAAAAGATATGTAACTGCACTATAGGCGTAAAGGAAGACCTGATAATCGCAAAACCAGATACCTATATGAATATATCCGGCTCCCCTGTATTGTCACTTATTAAAAGATTCAACATAAAAACAGAGGAGCTTATTGTAATCCATGATGACCTAGATATGGAATTTGGCAGGATTAAGATAAGATGGGATGGAAAAGACGGAGGCCACAGGGGTGTAAGGTCTATAATAGAGACCATAGAGACCAAGGACTTCTACAGGTTAAAGATAGGCATAGGCAGAGACCCTCTTATGGACCCAGTAGATTATGTCCTATCAAATTTCAGGAAAGATGAGACCGAAGCCCTCTATGAAACCCTCGATATGGCTGCAGAGGCACTACATACTTTTGTATACGAAGGCAAAGAAAAGGCCATGAGCATATATAACAAAAGGCAAAAGATTTAGATATATCTCCGCTATGGTGGAAGATATATCTACAGCGTGCAAAACCCTGCATCAATATTTTGACAAATCAGGATGAATACATCTGGACTTATAATAAAAACTTCCGACCTATGGAAGAAGTATAACATTGATGAGGATGGTTTTGCCCTCAGGGGGGTAAATCTTGAGGTCAAATCAGGGGAGATACTGGCCATATTCGGCAAAAGTGGCTCAGGGAAGACAACACTCCTTAATCTTATTGCAGGGCTTGATAAACCAACAAAGGGAAAAATAGAGATAGATGGTAATGACATAGAGGCAATTGGTGAAAGAGGCAGGACTGAATTAAGAAGAAAAAAAATAGGTTTTGTCTTTCAATTTTTTAATCTCCTCCCTACCCTTACGGCACTTGAGAATGTCTTGTTCTCCCTTGAGCTTATAGGTAATCCGGATGTGAAATTAGCCCTTGATGCCCTGTCTTCAGTTGGTCTCTCTAACAAGGAAAACCGCTATCCCTTTGAATTATCCGGCGGTGAACAGCAGCGTGTAGCCATAGCAAGGGCTATTGTAAAGAAACCATCTATTATCCTTGCCGATGAGCCAACAGGCAATTTAGATACTGCAACAGGTGAACAGGTGTTGAACCTCCTTGTATCACAGTGCATTCAATCTGGTGCAACCCTTATTATGGTAAGCCATGCAATGAATACCTGTAGTTTTGCCACCAGAATCATAAACATGGTAGATGGTCTACTCGTTGAAGACAGGTCATCAGGGGACTGCGGGCTTTGAAGATAGTAATAAAGGCCTTTTTGAGATACCTCCTCCGTAGAAGAAGCCTCAGTATCCTTCAACTCTCAGGGATTGCATGCGGGGTAGCAGCTGTGATAGGCATGGCAATCTCTGCCAGGTCTGCATTATATAGCTTCAATGAGGCCATAGAGTTCTTAAGGGGTAAGGCAACCCATCATATAGAAAGACCAGCTGGCTCCATGGATGAAGTTACCCTTATGGAGATTAAAGATGACCCGGCTGTAGACTTTTTTTCGCCGGTAATAGACAGGAGGATTAGGGCAGGAGATGGTGAGGTAGTACGCATCCTCGGCATTGACCCATTCCTCGATAGTGCCATAAGACCTGAGATAGTCCGAACTATATCAAAAGGTCAATCTCCACAGGAAAATAATGCCTTGTATGATTTTCTCTATGAGGAAAACGCAGTGCTAATAGATAACAATATGGCAGGACAGCTTGGTATATCCTCTGGAAATACAATCAATACAAACAAAGGTGCCGTCAAGGTGGTTGGCACGTTTTCAAACCCATCAGGTGAGCCCCTGATAATAATGGATATTGGAAATGCCCAAAAGATATTTGAATCAACAGGTAAGATAGACAGGATTGACCTTGTACTCAACGATGAAACTGGATTTCGTAACAGATGGGATAAGGGATTCAAGATAGAATCCAACAAACAGAGGAGGGAAAATCTCACTGCCCTTCTTAGGGCATTTAAACTCAACCTTCAGGCATTGTCTCTCCTTGCCCTTTTTGTCGGTGTCTTTCTCATATACAATACTGCCATGTTCGCCGTGGTAAGTAGGAGAAAAGATGCAGGTATCATGAGGGGCATAGGTGTTAGAAGGTCTGAGGTCTTTTTTGCATTTACCACAGAGATTATGTTGTTCGGGATTGCAGGGGGTGCCATAGGCTCTGTATTTGGCTATATCTTGAGCCGTATCCTTATTGATATATTAGGAAACACCATAAGTGACCTCTATTTTTTTCTGCGGCCTATTCCCCTTCCGTGGTCGTGGTGGAATCTAATAGCAGGTATAGCACTAGGCTGCGGGGCAAGCCTTCTCGGTGGGATAACGCCTATGATAGACCTTGTTAAAACCGAACCTGTATCTGCCCTCCGTGGAAGGATCTATCAGCGGACAAGTAAAAATACAGTAAAAAGGCTTTCTGTTTTCGGGCTGATGATAATCAGCATAGGTGTTTTTTTTCTTATTTTCACCTCTGCCCATGTCTATATTGGTTTTGCAGGGACTTTTATCTTCCTAATTGGTATAAGCCTTACAACAGGTCTTGTGCTTATGGGGTCAATACCTCTTTTGAGGAGGTTTTTTTCATACCTGTCGGGGACAATAGGGAAGATTGCTATAAGCAATATCTGGCTCAATACAAACAGGACCTCCATAGCTGTTGCAGCTTTTATGATAGCACTATCCATGGCTATTGGCCTTAGCTCGCTCATCCATAGCTTTCGTCATTCCCTGATCTGGTGGATGAATAGCCAGCTAAGGGGTGATATATACATATCCACAAGGTCTGATGTAGATGTCCCTCTTGAACTCTATGAAGAGTTGAAAAATATGCCTGGTATAGGCGGGATAGATGTATACAGAAATATCCAGATTACATTCAGGGATAAACCTGTTCATCTTACTGCCATTGATTCATCGGTCCTCCAGAGGTACACAAATTTTAGCTGGCTTAAAGGCGGCAGTGAAAATTGGGACCCTGTAAAAAAAGGCTCTGTTATTATCTCTGAGAGTTTTTCAAGACGATTTCGCATAAAAGAGGGTGATAAAGTTTCTATTGAGAGTGCAAAGGGGATAGTATCCTTGCCTGTGACCGGGATATTCCATGACTATTCCACAGAGCACGGTGTGATAATGATGGACCGTTCAACCTATATAGACCTATTCAATGACCGCACAATCAACAGTCTCGGTATATTTATCGATGTCAAAGGTGAGCAGAGACAAAAGATTATCGAAGAGGTAGAAAATATGGCACATGCAAGGGGGTTGCCTACATCAAGGCAGAGACAGTTCCACGACAGGATCCTTGCGGTCTTCGATAATACATTTGCCATCACCCGGTCAATGCGGACACTGGCAATAATAGTGGCCTTTTTTGGCATAGCAGGGGCTCTCATGACACTCTTTGTGGAGAGACAGCAGGAGTTCGGTATCTACAGGGCCCTTGGTTTTTCCACTAAACAGGTGGCAGTGATTACACTTTTAGAAGGTATAGGAATGGGTCTCATAAGCTTTCTCATGAGTATTTTCACAGGTTCAGCAATCGCATACATACTCATAAAGGTAATAAATCTTGAGAGTTTTAATTGGACTATATTCTTTTACTTCAGTTTAAACCCATATATTACTGCCTTTACAACAGCAATCCTGGCAAGTATAGGTGCATCCCTATATCCATTATGGAAGGTCTATAGGCTATATCCCCAGATGCAGATAAGGGAAGAGTAAAGAGGCAGGTTAATGTTTAAGGTTCAATGCCCAGGGCTAAAAGATAAGCTTGGATTTTTGAAAAACCAAAGAAAAATATGGATATTTTTATTCTGTTTTTTCTTATCATTCTTCTACCTTTCGCCTCTTACACTTTATCCATTGCTGTCTCATTGTTATACCTCTGAATGGAAGCAGGCAATAGGAAAATGGGTTTGGGAATTTCCAAGAGACCACGGGAGTCATCCAGAATATAAGACTGAATGGTGGTATTTTACAGGCAATCTCTTAGATGAAAAGGGCAAAAGATACGGATACCAGTTGACCTTTTTTAGGCACAGTCTTAAAAAAAGTCCTGAAAAGACAGATAAAAATCAGAAAAGCCCATGGACAGTAGATGATATCTATCTTGGCCACTTTGCTATAACAGACATCCAAAATAAAAAATTCTGGTTTACAGAACGTACATCCCGCAGGGGACCAGGTCTGGCCTATGCAGCTACCGACAGAATGGATATCCGGCTCCTCAACTGGAATGCAATAATGAAAAAAAACAATATCTTTATAAAGGCAAGACACCAAGACATGGAGATAGACTTTGAGCTGACCCCTATCAAAAATATAGTCCTCCACGGGGCAGATGGGCTTAGTATGAAAGGGGAGAGACAAGGCCAGGCTTCATACTACTACTCTTTAACCCGACTTGAAACAAAAGGGATTATAAAGACACCCCTGTCAAATAAAGCCTTTAAAGTAAAAGGATTAAGCTGGTTTGACCATGAGTTTGGTTCAAACCAGCTAAGCCCCCAACAGGAGGGGTGGGATTGGTTCAGCCTCCATCTCTCAGATGGCAGAGACCTCATGATATACATCTTGAGGAAAAAGGATGGCACTGTTGAGGATGCATCATCAGGGACCCTTGTGGAAAAAGATGGTAGCTCAAGACACCTCATAAGGCCCTTTATAAACATCCAGATACTTGATAGATGGCAGAGTACTAGGTCAAAAGGCATATATCCCAATGGATGGCGCATTCAGATCCCTTCAGCACAGATTGACCTTACTATTTATCCCCTTCTTGCAGAACAGGAATTAATAACAGATTCATCCACAAGGATAATCTACTGGGAAGGTGCTGTAGAAGGTAAAGGGACATCAAAAAATAGACCCATAACTGCCACAGGATATATAGAGCTCACTGGATATGCAGGGTCTCTTGGCGGTATTTTTTGAATAAAAGTTCTTGAAATAAAAATAAATTTTTTATATGATGTAATTCTAGTCCCATGAATCCTATAAACATACTACTTGTAGAAGATGACCCAAATAGCGTATCAATAACAACCTATATCTTCAACAAGGCAGGACTTGGTAATAACCTCCAGGTTGTAAAATGTGGTGAGGATGCCATAGCATATCTATCTGGTCACGGGGTCTATTCTAATAGAAAGGCATATCCTTTTCCATCCCTTGTCTTGCTTGATCTGTATATGCCTGGTATAGATGGTTTTGAGGTCCTTTCATGGGTAAAAAAACAAAAAGAGTTTCAGGACCTGCCTGTTGTAATCCTTACATCATCTTATGATAGTGAAGATATCCAGAGGTGTTATGAACTCGGTGCAAATAACTATCTCTTAAAACCCATATCTATTGATTCAGTAAAAGAGGTCATTGATATATATACGAAGCCCATATCTGATAATCCAAAGGTCTTGTTAATAGATGATGACCTGGATATGCGTAGACTTGCCATGGCGCAATTAAAAAAGAGATTTCCTGGAATCCATATTGTTGAGGTTGGCACACCTGACGAACTCGAACCTGCCCTCGCCCAGGGCGAATATGATATTGTTATAACCGACTATGACCTCAAATGGACTAATGGTTTAAGATTATTGAGGATTATGAAAACACGCTGGCCAAGATGTCCTGTTATAATGTGTACTGGGTCAGGGAGTGAAGAGATAGTGGCAGAGGCACTAAGGTTAGGCATTGACGACTATGTCCTTAAAAAACAAAAACATTTTGTAAGGTTACCAAATGCTGTAAGGCTTGCCCTTGCCAGGTCAAGACATCTAAAGGACGCTGTAGAATCAAATGCAAGATACAGGGCCCTTTATGAAAGGGTCCCTATTGGCCTTTTTTCCTGTTCTCTTAATGGAAAACTAATAGATGCAAACCCTGCCTTCATGAGGATGCTTGGTTTTTCCAGCCTTGAATCTATATCATCTATAAACCTTGCAGATAGATTTGCAGACAAAGAAGACCGTAAAAAGATAGCGTCCTTTGAAAAATTAAAAAAGGATATCTTTTCTATCGAGACAAAGTTGTTGAAATCAGATGGGTCTGCCATATGGACTGAATTGAAGATATACAGGGTTAGGGATGAATTAAAAAAGAGATCATATTATGAAGGGACCCTGATAGACATCACAGAGCGTAAAAACCTTGAGCTCCAGCTCCGTCAGGCCACAAAGATGGAGGCAATAGGTCTCCTCGCAGGAGGCATTGCCCATGACTTTAACAACATACTAACCTCTATTATTGGATATGGGACACTGCTACAGATGAAGACAGCCGAGGACAATCCTATCCGTATATATATTGACCAGATAATCTCTGCATCCAATAAGGCGGCCAACCTTACCCAGAATCTCCTTTCATTCTGTAGGACAAAGCCTCAAAACCTTGAGCTTATAGAGGTGAATAAACATATCCTGACAACTATTAATCTATTGAAAAGACTTATTACTGAGGATATAAAATTAGATGTCTCCATATTAGGAGAAAAAATCTTCATAAAAGCCGATGCCACTCAATTCGACCAGGTTCTATTCAATCTCGTCACCAATGCAAGGGATGCCATGCCAAAGGGTGGCAGGTTAATGATTACTACAGAATTAGTGAGACTGGATAATATGCTTGATTTGACACTTAGCTTTGGTGAGCCTGGTATGTATGCAGGTATATATGTTACTGATACAGGCTATGGAATAGATAGCGATAAAACAGAGAAGATCTTTGACCCCTTCTTCACAACTAAAGAGGTGGGAAAGGGAACAGGCCTTGGACTTTTCACTGTATATGGTGTTATTAAACAGCATAATGGCTGCATAGACATAAAATCAGAAAAAAATAAAGGCACAACCTTCAAAATCTTCTTCCCTGTAACAGAGGAAGAGGTAAAAAAAGATACACCATCTCCATTTTTAAAACAAGAAAAAGGTAGTGGTACAATACTACTTGCAGAGGATAACGATGAAGTCCGTAATCTTATGATACAGATACTCAGTGATTTTGGTTACAAGGTTATCCCTGCTTCTGATGGTGAAGAGGCGATTGAAATCTTCAAAAAAACCAGAGACATTGACCTACTCCTTTTTGATTCAGTCATGCCCAAGAAAAATGGAAGAGAGGCTTATGAGGAGATAAGAAAGATAGACCCTCAGATAAAGGTTTTATTTACAAGCGGTTATACAAAAGACATAGTTCTTAATAAAGGCATAGAGGATAGTGAATTTCATTTTATATCAAAACCCATAAAACCCACAGAGCTTTTAGACAAGATAAAAAATATTTTATCGTAAAACATTTATCGCCTTCCTGCATTCGTAAGGCCTTTGAAAAAAAGCTCACCTCATTATCTCAAACCCCATACTCCTTATCTGTCTTATTTCATCTTTTCTTTTGATACCCTTTTTATCTAGCGTCTCAATAATCTTCTCAAAACCTTTAAGTGCTGTTGTCCCCATCTGGTCTGTAACTACTATGAAAACCGCTGAACCATCTTTTAGCCTTATACAGATTGACCCTGCTTCTGAGAGGCTTGTGAGTATTGCCCTGTCTGCACTCCCCCTGCCTGATAGAACTGCCAACCATGTGAGGATAATAAGCCATCTCGGAGGCTTAAAGATAACGGGCTGAAAAAAATCCATACTGTCAAAAGGAAAAGATTTTATCCCTTTATACGAGGCAATTCTTAGGCCATCTTGTGTAAGTTCCACCTGATAACTACCATACCACAGGGCTATCTTTATAGTATAAAGACCAAGGAGGCTGATAAGCCAGAAAACAGAAGTAAGAAAAAAATGAGGCTTGATGGCCTGGATAACACCGCCTGTTATAAGGATAGGCATAGAGAAAAACATAAAGGTCAGAATGGTTGCAGCAAAATCACCGAGGATAACCCTCCATCTGGGGTATCTTAACACATCCTTTGAGATGGACTTTACAGGGATAAGCGCATAGACCAGTAGACCTGTTAAAAAAAGCCACAGGCTATATCTCCTGTAAGGATAGAGCATGGATGTTGGTGGCTTTGGATACCTTGAAAAACCTGAACCAAGGGTGAAGTCATCATTGGAATATTTTTTGTATGAAAGTTTAAGGTATCTTATGGTATTTTTCTTATGTCCATGTTCTTTGCTTTTGCTATCCAGCCTGAGATATATAATCTGATTGTCCTTTATTAGATGGTTCGATATTTCACTGACAGGGGGTTCTTGAGGCCTGAAAAAGAAGACCTTTGAAGGGTGTTTGCCTGATGGCATCCTATCTTTAAATTGCTTCTCCACTGGTTTTCCCTCTTTTAGATTAATAAGCCGCTTATAGACCTCATCCCACTGTCTTGATGAAATATCAAAGGTATTTTTTTCAATCTCTGCCTCTTTGTTTTTTTTCAATGCCTCCTGGTCTTCTTCACTTAAAAGAGATTCAACATAACGCCTTGAAGATGTCCCTGTATCTTTAGAAGGTTCGTATATATCAATTATAACAGCAGGTTCAAGACAGGCATACATGGCTGATATAATAGCAGCAAAACAACAGCCATAATATATAATCCTTCTTAAAAGCTCCCTATTCATTTAGACTAATAGACCATAGACTGAAGACTATAGACTTTCAGGAGCTGGAACAAAAATATCTTTATCTCCTTGCAGTCCATGTATATTCATCTGCAACAGGTTTATCCGCCTCTTTTATAAATGCCTTTCCTTCCATAACATCACCTTTTACAACACCTTCCAGAGAAACAACAGCCACCTTACCTTCATAGGCATAAGATACATACAGGTTTATCTCGTTCCCATAAAGGGCAGTATGGGTGAATTGATGGCTTTTTTTACCATCTTTGAGAACTGCCTCTAACTTCTGGTACTTTTGTTTTATGGAGAGATTACATTCTTTTGAGCCTTCTTTGTTCTTGAATAATACCCGCCAGTCTCCGTTTATACGGGCAGGGACAAACCACATATAGAGGGTCTTAGAGTATGCGTTTAAGGTCTTGTCAGGCTCCCAGTCGCCAAGACCCCACATATGGGAGACAATTCTGGCACCAGGTTTTAACTCTTTGAGAAGTTTAGGCAAAAGCTGTTCATTGATCTCAGGGAGGAGATAAAGGGTCACAACAGAGGCATCCCTGAGGTC
>JAOAHW010000193.1 GCA_026415015.1 Syntrophorhabdaceae bacterium | reverse complement strand
GATGTGTATAAGAGACAGGGTGATATCCTTGCAGATGGGACATACTGGGCAGCTAAGAGAATAGGAAAGGGTGCAGAGGAGTTTGCCCATAATAATATAAAGAAACATGAACAGCTACCACTGAAACTCGGTATGCTCAACCCTGTATATTATCTCATGTATGCCACAGGAGAGAAGATAAACATAACACAGATAGAGGGTCAATTCCCCCAGTCTCCATTCCCCACAATGGAAGAGAGGTTGAACTTTGTTAAAGACTGGATACAGGTACCTGATGAGAAGTTCAAACAGTACCTATTGGATTGGGAGATCAGAGGGGAGCGTTCAAACCCCTATTATCCCACAGTGGATATGTCTGTTGACATTGTTGACTGGCAGGAGATGATGCACTATATAGATGATGCCCTTGGTATATGTGCTGGTCTGTCTTCTTTCCCATTAAAACCACCATACCACATACACAATTATCCCAAGATAATCTCTGCTGCAGCAGGGATAGATATGGATGAAGAGGGTCTGAAAAAGGTATACAGAAGAAATAGAAACCTTATAAGGGCAATCAATGTGAGAAGGGGCTTAAGAAGGGCTGATGAGCAGCCACCTCTTGACCACTGGAAAAAGAGATTCCCAGAGCTTGAAAAACAGCTACTGGATGCATATTACAAGTTTAAAGGCTGGAATGACGATGGGATCCCCACAAAGGAGACCCTGCAGGAATTAGATCTGGGCTATGTTGCCGAAGACTTAGAACAGAGAGGGATAATATAAGATGGCAAAGACTAAGAAAAAAATAAAAACAATTAAGGTTGATCTGGACAAATGTAATGGCTGCCGTGCATGTGAGGTTATCTGTTCTGCCTTTCACGCAGCTCCAAAATACAGCAGTAACAATCCAGCGAGGTCCCGTATCCGTATGATCCGTGACCCCATGAGAGATGTGTATGTCCCAGTATATGCTGGTGAATACACTGCTGCTGAGTGTATGGGAAGGGATAAATACATAATAGATGGAAAGGAATATGATGAGTGCGGATTCTGTAGGGCTGCATGTCCCTCCCGTGATGCCTTTAAAGAGCCTGACTCTGGTCTACCTCTAAAATGTGATATGTGTGAGAGCGAGCCACCCCTTGAAAAACCCCTTTGCGTTAAATGGTGTCTGAATGATGCCCTCATCTACGAAGAGAGGGAAGAAGAGGTGGATGAAGAGGTAAAGCAGGAGGATGTAGAGATAGGAGTCCAGTCGCTCATAGACAAATACGGTCTTGAAAAGGTAGTGAACACTGTAGCCAGGGTTACACAGAAAGACTAAAAATAAAGACTAAAAAAGAGGAATGGAATATCGTGGAAACATTAGCGCCCTTTAAAGAGGTAATAGATGAGGTAAAGGAAAAAGGTGGACAGGCAGTTAAGTTCTGCTATCAATGCGGAAAGTGTGATACAGTCTGCCCCTGGAATAAAGTGAGAAAATTCAGTATGAGAAAGCTCATACGGGAGGCCACATTTGGTCTCAGCGAGATAGAGAAGGAAGAGATATGGCGTTGTACTACCTGTGGAAAGTGTCCTCAGAGGTGTCCCAGGGATGTAAAACAGATCGATGATATGGTGGCACTTCGGAGGATGGCAACAGGCTATGGTGTCTATGCTGGCTCAGTTAAGCCATACAGGGCAATAGGCACTGCCCTTGCCTCTCAGGGAAACCCCTTTAATGAAGACAGAAAGACAAGGGCGAGCTGGGCAGAAGGCCTTAATGTAAAGACATATAAAGAAGGAATGGAGATACTCTATTTTCCTTGCTGCTACTGTAGCTATGACCCGAGGCTTAAAAAAGTTGCCCAGGCCACTGTAAATCTTTTAAAAAAAGCAAAGGTAGACTTCGGCATACTCGGCGAAAAAGAGAACTGTTGTGGTGAGAGTATAAGGAAGACAGGAAATGAAGATCTCTTCAAAAAACTTGCAAAGGAGAATATAAAGACCTTTATAGACTTCGGTGTCAAAAAGATCCTTGTCTCCTCACCCCATTGCTACCATACCTTTAAGAATGAATACCCCATGTTTAATGTGAACTTTGAGGTTATCCATACCTCCCAGTTTCTCCTTGAACTTGTAAAACAAGGCAGGATTAAAGTCTCTAAAGAATATGACCAGAAGATAGCTTACCATGACCCGTGCTATTTAGGTAGACACAACAATGTATATGACGAACCCAGAGAGACGCTGAAAAATATACCTGGTGTGGAATTAAAAGAACTGCCTGAGGCCAAAGAAGAGAGTCTTTGCTGTGGCATGGGAGGAGGCAGGGTATGGGCAGAGACAGAAAAGCATGAGAGATTCTCAAACATCAGGGTAGAACAGGCAATTGATGCTGGTGCAAAGGTCCTGGCTACTGCATGTCCATATTGTATTACAGCCCTTGAGGATAGCAGGCTCGTTATGAACCATGCAGATGATATAGAGGTTAAGGACATAACTGAAATTTTCCAGGAGATCACATAAAGGGAAGTATATGCAGGAACCTGCTGTCGAAGCATCTCCAAAAGATGTCTCTTTTGAGGTAAAATGTAGCCGATTTTCTGAAGAGGGATGGTCAACAGTAGAAGCAAAAGTCCCTATAGAAAGAGAATTGACCATATATATAAACCAGCAGGAGTTTGTAACCATCCTGTGCACACCAAGTAAGCTGAATTTTCTTGTCATTGGTTTTCTCTATTCAGAGGGGATCATATCAGGGATGGATGATGTGATGATGATGAGGGTTTGTGATGCAGAATCAGAGGTTGATGTGAGACTGAGAGGCCAAGATTTTAAACTGCCTACACGAAAAAGGCTTACATCAGGCTGTGGAGGTGGCCCGTCATTTACAACCTTTGGCCAGAGGGTAGAATCAGATTTTGAGATAACACCTCTTGAGATAATCTCACTTATGAGACAGCTTCAGGAACATATGGACCTCTACAGGACAAGCGGTGGTGTCCATGCATCTGCCCTTGCTGATAGAAATAAATTGCTCATAATGGCTGAGGATATAGGCAGACATAACACCATAGATAAGATCCAGGGTGAATGTCTGTTTAAAGGGATCTCATCCAAGGACTGTGTGCTTTTAAGCACAGGCCGCATCTCATCAGAGATGCTCCTTAAAGGAGCAAGGATGGGGGTACCTGTTATTTGCTCGCGACACTCGCCTACAGGGAGTGCAGTAAACCTTGCCAATGAGTTAGGCATTGCCCTTGTTGGTAGGGTGCGTGGTAATCGCCTGTCTGTGTATTCCCACCCTGAGAGGCTTGGTTACATTCAGAATTAAAAGGCCTTTTAATATAGAGACAGGCACAAAAAAAATAATGAGGTGATAGAAAGTGGAAAACGTAATATCGCTCAAAGACAACATTCAACAATTAAGACAGAGACTCGGTGAAGACAATTTTGGGGATGTCATGGTTGTTGGTGGAGGTATCAGCGGCATTCAGGCATCTTTGGACCTTGCTTCAGCAGGTTTCAAGGTATACCTGATAGAAAAGGCGCCGAGTATCGGCGGTCATATGGCACAGCTGGATAAGACCTTCCCTACCAATGACTGTTCCATGTGAATACTGGCACCTAAACTGGTCGAGGTCGGCCGGCATCCAAATATAGAGGTTCTCACCTATACTGAGGTTCACGAGGTAGAAGGTGAGGTAGGTGATTTTAATGTAACACTGATCAGGAAACCAAGATACATAAGGGAGGATAAATGCACAGGTTGTACAGTATGCGTTGAATACTGCCCTGTCCAGTATCCTGACCAGTATAACCAGGAGATATCCCTAAATAAGGCAGTCCATATATACTTTGCCCAGGCAATACCCCTTATTGCTTATATTGATGAGAGTTGCCTCTATCTTAAAGAGGACAAATGCAAGATATGTGAGGCAGTGTGTAAGAATAAAGCTATAGATTTTACCCAGAAACCCCAGAAGATGAATATAAAGGTAGGGGCTATAATACTATCCCCTGGATTTGAACCTTTTGACCCAAGGGTGATGAAGGAATATCATTACAGGGAGTTTAAGAATGTGGTAACCAGTATGGACTATGAGCGACTCTTATGCTCTACAGGTCCATATCAAGGCGAGATACTCCGTGCTTCCGACAAGAAGCATCCCCATAATATAGCCTGGGTACAGTGTGTTGGCTCAAGACAGGTCATAGAGGGTGGTAATAGCTACTGCTCAGCAGTGTGCTGCACATATACGCAGAAACAGGTAATCCTTACAAAGGACCATGATGCAGATGCAAGATGCACTATATTCCATAATGATATAAGGTCTTATGGAAAGGACTTTGAGCGTTACTTCCAGAGGACAGAGGCACTACCAGGCATCCGTTTCTTCAGAAGCTATGTATCAATAGTCAAAGAGGATCCTGTAACAAAGAATGTGACCATACGTTATTCAACACCTGATGAGGGTGTAAAAGAGGAAGAATTCGACATGGTGGTCCTCTCTATAGGGATGAATCCACCTGTTGATGTCCAGGATATTGTAAAGAAGTTTGGTATAGAGCTCAATGACCATAATTTCTGTAAGCTCAATCCCACAAACCCCATGGAGACCAATGTTCCGGGTATCTTTGTAAGCGGTGCACTCCAGGGTCCCATTGACATACCTGAGTCTGTCTTTAGTGCCAGCGGTGCAGGCTCTCAGGTTGGTGAACTGCTCAAGTATAGAAGGGGTAATCTGGCAAAAGAGAGGATCTATCCACCTGAGATGGATGTGTCACAGGAGGAGCCCAAGGTGGGAGTCTTTGTTTGCCATTGCGGAGCAAATATAGGCAGGGTGGTAAATGTCCCTGAGACTGTTGAATACTGCAAGACACTTCCAAATGTCGTATATGCTCAGGAACAGCTTTTCTCATGTGCCACAAACGCTGCTAAAGAAATAACAGATATGATAAAGGAGAAGGGGCTAAACCGTGTTGTTGTGGCAGCGTGTTCGCCAAGGACACTTGAGCCTCTATTTCGTGACACATTGAGAGAGGCAGGCCTGAATCAGTATTACTATGAAATGGCAAATATAAGGGAGCATAACTCATGGGTCCATTCAAAGGAAAAGGAAGAGGCAACTATTAAGGCCCATGATTTGATAAGGATGTCTGTGGCAAGGGCATGTAAGTTAGAACCCTTACAGGAATTTGAGTTGTCTGTTGATAAACGCTGTCTCATTGTGGGCGGTGGAGTTGCTGGAATGACCTGCGCCCTATCTATTGCCAACCAGGGCCATGAGGTCTTCATAATAGAAAAGGAAAAAGAGCTTGGCGGAAATGCCCGTAAGGTCTACAGGACACTACAGGGACTTGATGTCCAGGCGTATCTAAAAGAACTGATAGGAAAGGTAAACAAACACCCGCTCATCCATATCTATACTGAGGCAACCATAACAGAGGCCACAGGCTATATAGGTAATTTTGTAACAAAGATAAAATCAAACAGGGGCGATGTGGAGATAAAACACGGTGCCACTGTCATTGCCATAGGCGCTGATATATACAAACCAACAGAATACCTATATGGAGAGGATGAAAGGGTTGTCACAAATTTAGAGCTTGTGGAAAAGATAGTAAAAGAGGATGAGAAGGTAATGAATGCCCAGAGCATTGTGATGATCCAGTGCGTGGGCTGCAGAAATGAAGACAGAAACTACTGTAGCAGGATATGCTGCAGCGGCTCCATAAAGAATGCACTCATGCTCAAGGAGAAAAACCCTGAGGCTGATGTGTATATACTCTTCAGGGATGTGAGGACATACGGGTTCAATGAGGACTATTACCGTGAGGCAGCATCCAAGGATGTAAGGTTTATTCGCTATGAACCTGAGGATAAACCTACAGTAGAGCCAGGAGAGGCAGAAGATGGAAGACCTGTCCTGAAGGTAACAGCCACAGATTACATACTCAACAAAAAACTTGAGCTTGATGCAGACATTGTCTCCCTTGCCGCTGCCATTATTCCATCAGAATCCACAAAAGAGATTGCCAATCAATTCAAGGTAGTGTTGAGTCTTGATGGATTCTTTAAAGAGGCACATGTAAAACTAAGACCTGTTGAGTTTGCCACAGACGGTGTCTTCCTCTGTGGACTTGCCCACTATCCAAAGTTCATGCAGGAGACCATAAATCAGTCATACGGTGCAGCAGGCAGGGTCCTGACACTACTGTCAAATGATGTGGTCACTGCATCAGGATCTGTGTGTGTGGTAGAGGAGAAGAGGTGCATGGGATGCGGGGCATGCGTTGCAGTATGCACATACGGTGCACTGGAACTCAGGGAGACAAGGCTCGGTAAAAAGGCTGTTGTGAATCCTGTCCTGTGTAAGGGAGATGGCCTGTGTAATTCAAAGTGCCCGACAGGAGCCATAAAACTAAAACACTATACAGATGATGAATTAATTGCTCAGGTAGATGCAGCTATCCCTGAGGAAGAAATAATGAAACAAATAGATGCGGTGGCACAAAATGCTTAATAAAACGCTTAAAAATAAAATTCTAAAAAGGAGATGAGAAGGTATGAGCGCAGCCCTTAAATTTAAACCAAGAATAATAGGCTTTGCATGCAACTGGTGAGCTTACGGCGCAGCTGACCTGGCTGGAGTTTCCAGACTGCAATATTCTAATGAAATAAGGCTTATACGCGTCATGTGTTCCGGTAGAGTTGACCTTGCCTTTGTACTCAGGGCCTTCTCAAACGGGTTAGATGGTGTTTTCATCGGTGCATGCCATTTAAATGAATGCAATTATATCACCCATGGCAACTATCATGCCCAGAATATGGTCCTGTTATGCAAAAGGCTGTTGGAATATATTGGCATCAATCCTGAGAGATTGAGAATGAGGTATATGTCCGGTGCTGAGTCAAACCTCTTTGTAGAACATATAAATAGTTTTACGAAAAAAATAAGGGAATTAGGTCCGCTGGGTAAGGCAGAGGGCATAGATGAGGCCAAGATGAAGACAAGTCTTGCTGAGGTAACAAGGCTTATTCCTTATATCAAGGTGGCGATGAATGAAAAGCTTGGTAAGAGGCTCGAAAATCCTGAGGAATATGAAAACTATTTTACCAGAGAGGAGATAGAGAGACTCTTCAAGGAGCTACCATCGTACTGGATAGACCCGACAAAATGTCAGGCATGTATGACCTGTGCGAGAAGATGTCCTGTGGAGGCCATAGACAGCAAAAAGAACATGGTGCATATCATAAATCAGGACAAATGCATCAAATGCGGGACATGCCTTGAGGCCTGCCCGCCAAGGTTTGGTGCTGTGACAAAGATCGTTGGACAACAGGTCCCGCCACCAGTGCCTGAAGACCAGAGGACAATAGTAAGGAAGGGCAAGGAAAAAGAGGTTGCATAAAGGCGCCCCTGATGATAGACTTTTTATAAAACATTAAAGGGGGGCGCGCTATGGAGACAAACATTAAGATTAGGCTTATGAAGGCAGAGGACTTTGACGCAATAGTGAGGATTGACAACAAAGTCCTCGGTTTAAAAAGGCCTGAGTATTATAAGCTGAAGTTCGAGCGTTTTGTCCAGTCAAAAGACTATGTTCCCACATCTTTAGTGGCAGAGACCAATGACGGGACTGTAGTAGGGTTTGTTATGGGAGAGCTATATATTGGTGAATTCGGCATATCTCAGGAAAAGGCAACCCTTGATACAATTGGTGTTGACCCTGATTATCAAAGAAGAGGCATAGGTGAACTTCTAATAAACGAGTATATGGCCCATCTAAAAAAATTAGGGGTAGAGAAGGTAAATACCCTTGTGGATTGGGACGATGCCAAGTTAATTCACTTTTTCAGCGCCAATAAATTCAGCCCTTCAAAGCTCATTAACCTTGAGAGAACCCTTTAATCTAATTAATTTTCATAATGTCCATATAAAAAGCCAGCCCATTATGGGGCTGGCTTTTTTTTCTTGATATGTGCCCCAGGACTTAAAAATTTTTTAAAGGTATTAAAAGTTGAATCCCTTTTCCTTAAAAAGTCTTATGCATGCATCCACTGCATTTTCGTCAAACATTACCCCTTTAAACATATCAATCTGTAGTATAGCTATGTCAATACCCTGAGCAGGTCTGTAAGGACGATGTGATGCTATAGCCTCTACCACATCGGCAACAGCTAAAATACGGGATTCCACAATTATCTCATCACCCTTTAACTCCCTTGGATAGCCAGACCCATCAAGACGCTCATGGTGCTGTAATATAGTTTCTGCCAGGGGATAGGGAAAATCTATATCCTTTAATATATTAAAGCCCATATCTGGGTGAGTTTTTATTATACTAAGCTCAAGGGCTGTTAATTTCCTTGGCATTGTCAATATCTCTGAAGGGACTGCTATCTTCCCTATATCATGGATCTGACCTGCCATACGGACACCCTCTACTACCTCATTAGAAAGACCCATCTCCTGTGCTATAGCCCTTGCAAGCAAGGCAACCCTTCTATGGTGACCTGCAGTATATGGGTCTTTGACCTCCACAGTCATGCTTATAGCATCGATTACATCCTTTAAGGATTTGTGAAGCCTCTCAAGGCTCTGGGCTAATGTATTTTCCCCATTCTTACGTCTTGTTATATCAAAACCAATACCAACAAAAAAATCAAATGAACCTTTAGCGTTAAATATAGGCTTTCCATGCCATTCTACGAAATATACCCTTCCTGTCTTACTTATAATTCTGTTTTCAAATATTGTCTCTTGACTATTGTCTGCTATCTCCTTAAAAACCTTCAGTAAATCTTTTCTGTCTTCTTCATGTACAAAGGTTGTAAGATATTCCACTTCTTCAACCTCATCAAGTGAACATTCAAGGGCCTTTAACATGGTGGCATTCATCCTTAAGGTCTTTCCATCCTTACCTATGGCCACTAAAAATACAGGGAACTCATCGAGGATTATATATAAAGAACTTAGACGCTCCTTTTGCTTGTTATCTAACATATCTGAACCATACTCATCTTATCGGAATTTATTGATTTTTTAATCTTTACAGATTATTTACTGTTTGTCAAGGATTTATGTTTTTATTGTCCATCTGTTCATATTTATCTTAAGCTTTGCTGGATTTATTCGATAATTAATATGTAATAGGACTTTTAACCCTTGTCTAATAGAAAGTTTTATAATTTCCAAAATCCGGAGGTGTTATGAATTTAAATAATATGAAGATTGGAAAGAAACTGGGGATTGGATTCGGGATACTGATCTGTCTAATGATTATCTTATGCACTGTATCTATAATCAATTCTCAGATGGCAAACACTATGCTTTTGAGAATCATAAGCGTTGATGAGGCGAAGATAAAACATGCCACTGATATGAAGGATGCAATAGATAGCATTACAAGGTCGGTGGCCATCATGCCTTTTGCAACCCCAGAAGTCATTGAAGAGGAAAAAAACAATATATTAATCCTTAGACCTAAATACAAAGAGGCAGTGGAAAAACTTGAAAAGCTATTAGAGACTCAAGAAGAAAAAGACCTCCTCAATCGTTTTAAGGATGCAGTAAAGAGTGGCGCTGAGGTTAATAATAAGATTATAGAGCTTGTAAACGATGGAAAAAAACAGGAGGCACAGATTCTTTATCAAAATGAGACAAGACAGACCACAAAGCTCCTTGTGGAGGCAACAAACAGCCTTATTAAAAGACAGCAGGGACTACTCGCTGAAAAGATAAATAGGCTTTTATCGTTTAGCAGGACAATACTTATGGTCATCATCATAGTTGGATTGATATCGATTTTCATAGGTATTTTTATGTCCATAAAGATCACAAAGAGCATAAAGGCACCGGTTGAAAAGGCAGCAGAACAGCTTGAGCTTATGTCAAAAGGGGATTTTACATTCTCCATATCCCAGAATGCCATAAAACGGGGTGATGAATTAGGTGTTATTGCCAGAGCCATGGATGCCTTAAATACCAATCTTAAAAATGTCTTCAATGAAATTATAACCAGTGTCCACTCCCTAACTTCATCGGCAACACAGCTATCATCTATTGCCGAGGAGATGTCCAGGACAGCAGAGAGTTCCTCTTCCAGGGCAAACTCTGTGGCCACAGCATCTGAGGAGATGTCCCAGACAGTTGTGGATGTGGCAAAGAATACGGCAAGTATTGCTGAATCAGCAAAGAAGGCTGTAGAAACTGCCCAGCAGGGTAACATTATTGTAGAGAAGTCTGTAAGCGAAGTCAAGGTGATAGATGTGACAGTGAATGAATCTGCAAAATTTGTCAAATCTCTCGGAGAGAGGTCAGTACATATCGGAGAGATTGTAAGTGTTATTAATGATATAGCGGATCAGACAAACCTCCTTGCACTAAACGCAGCAATAGAGGCGGCCCGAGCCGGTGAACAGGGTAGAGGCTTTGCCGTTGTTGCCGATGAGGTCCGTAAGCTTGCAGAGAGGACAGCCCAGGCCACATCTGAGATAGAGGACATGATAAAGGCAATACAAAATGAGGTTACAAAGGCAGTAGATATCATGGATAGCGCAACGACTAAGGTCCAGTCAGGTGTAGAACTCACCATGCAGGCAGGGGATGCACTGAAGGCAATTGTCAAGAGTTCAGATGAGCTCCAGCTTATGGTTCAACAGATTGCCTCTGCCACAGAAGAGATGTCAGCTACATCAGAGCAGATAAGTAAGGAGATAGTTGATATTGCCAATGCATCAAGGGATACAACTGCAAGCTCACAGGAGACTGCCCAGGCAGCGGTAAGCCTATCAAGGATTGCAACTAAACTTGACGAGACCGTTAGATTCTTCAGGCTGTCATAAAATAATTTAGATTCTATAACCCCCCATGTCCCCCCGATTTTAAAATAAAGGGGGGACACATCCCTGTATGGGTTGATAATTTTATTTAGGCCTCTTCAAAGTACTGCAAAAGGCCCCAGAAAAATTTTTTTCCATAAATATAGCAAGAAAAAAGTACTTAAGAATTTAACTGAATATGCCGATAATATTCTCAATATGGAGAGACTGCAAAAGCTCGATTATAGTCCACAATATGAGTTTTTGAAAGGATTCTATAATGTGAGGTAGATAACATGAAAAAAAGTTCTTTACCATTTCTGACGGCAGGGGGTAGTTCGATTAACCTTTTTCGGTTAAACTGGCGAAGAACCGGGCGGATCTTGGTGGCTAACATCCTATCATTAATATGTAGTTTAGCCCTTTTATCTAACTCCCTATTAGCAGGGGGCCTCCAGGAGATTCAGGTGGGTTCCAAAGGCGCGGATGGTATTTTCGTCACGTATGTAGTCTACGGGGTAGGAGGTGATGGCAGTCCAGGGGGTCAAGGACCTCCGGTGAGCAGTTACAGCTATAACCATACTCTTTCGCCTTCAGCGGATATTACTGTCTCAGGTACCCCTGGCATCTGGGGGGAGAGTATCGGTGGTCAGGGTGGTGCCGGCGGCACAGGCTTTGGAGTAGGCTATGCCATCGGTGGCAACGGTGGTCGTGGCGGCGACGGCGGGCAAGTTTTAATCCAAAATAATGGTTTTAAGATTACAACCTCAGGCCAAGGAATCTTTCCTTCCTTTGGTATCTATGGCGCAAGCATAGGAGGCACAGGTGGTTCAGGTGGCGGCGGCTATGGCGCAGGGGGCCAGGGAGGAAACGGTGGTGCCGGGGGTAACGCAGGTTTAGTCGGCATTACGAATTCGGGAGAGATAGATACAAACGCCTTGTGGGCTCACGGGATCTTTGCCCAGAGTTTAGGTGGCTATGGCGGTGCAGGCGGCTCAGGCGGTGGTATCTACGGTGGTGGTGGCGGTGGCAGTGGTTCAGGCAGCGGTGGACAGATAAATGTGACAAATAGCGGCATAATTAACACTCAGGCCAACTACTCGTACGGCATCTTTGCCCAGAGCATAGGTGGTTATAGTGGTAGCGGCGGTACAGGTGCAGGCATCGCCGGCTATGGCGGCGATGCCCATAGCGCGGGTTGGGGTGGTAATGTGAACATTTCTACATATAATAATTCTTCATGGACAGGTATTTCAACAAGCGGCCAGGGATCCCATGCTATCTTTGCCCAGAGCATAGGTGGTGGTGGTGGAAACGCCGGTACAAGTGCTGGCATAGGGGCCCTGGGAGGCTCAAGTAGTGCCGGCGGCAATGCCCAGAACATCTCCATCAACAATCAGATGTATATCTCTGCCATGGGTAGCGGTTCCTACGGTATCTTTGCCCAGAGCATAGGTGGTGGCGGTGGCAGTGCCGACCCTTCGGTGGGGCTTGTTGCCATCGGTGGCCAGGGTGGTGGTGGTGGTTCAGCGGGTAATGTTAATGTTACCAATTCAGGTAATATAAATAGTACCGGCACTGCCATCCTTGCCCAGAGTATCGGTGGTGGTGGTGGAAGCGGCGCCTTAACTGTGGGCACGGTGGGTATAGGCGGTGTAAGCGGCAATGGCGGTGACGGCCAGTCGGTGTTTGTACAGAGTAGCGGCAATCTGTCAACCACAGAAGACCACGCCAGTGCCATCCTTGCCCAGAGTATAGGCGGTGGTGGTGG
>JAOAHW010000188.1 GCA_026415015.1 Syntrophorhabdaceae bacterium | reverse complement strand
TTTACAGTTTTTATACTCATCGGCACTGCCTTGATGTTTGTAAAGATACCAAAGGGATTCCTGCCCGGTCAGGATCAGAACTATTTTATGAGTTATCTCATGGCTGCTGACAGGACATCCTATGATGATATGGTAAAACGCACAGAGGTAATAAACAAAATAGTGCAGCAGGAACAGGATATGAAGGATTTTGTATCTGTGGCAAGTCTTGACACCTATGGCAAAGGCATTGTCTTTGTTAATCTTAAGAAGAGCCATGAACGCAAAAGGACAGCAGATGAGATTGTAGATGATATAAGGCCAAGGCTAAATAACGTCCCTGGACTTATCGCCTATCCCCAGAACCCACCTCCCATCCAGATAGGCGCCGGAACATCTCTTGCCCAGTATCAGTGTACACTCCAGGGTTCGGACCTGGATGAACTTTATAAATTTGCAGATAAATTTGAGACAAAGATGAAGGCTGTCCCGTGGATTACTGATGTAAACACAGATGTGAAACTCAATAGCCCAAAGGTCTATATCAATGTAGACAGGGATAAGGCATCGGCCCTTGGACTTACCATGGGCCAGATCCAGAATGCCTTTTTCGCTGCCTATGGCTCAAAAAAGGTGTCAACCATATACGCACCCCTCAATGAATACTACGTAATACTTGAGGTCCAGCCTGAGTTCAAAAGCGACCCCAATGGCCTTTCATATCTCTATATCCAATCAAAAGATGGAAGACTTATCCCACTCAATACAGTGGCAACCCTTGTGGAGACCACAGGACCTATTAGTGTAAACCACACAGGTCAGCTCACATCTGCCACAATATCATTCAATTTAAAGCCTGGATATTCAATAGGTCAGGCAGTTGATGTGGCAAAGAATATTGCAAGGGAGATAAATCTTCCTCAATCTATTACATATATGTTTCAGGGCTCTGCTGAGGAATTCCAGAAGTCCCTATCAAGCATGGGTTTTCTCCTTGTAATCACAATAGTTGTCCTCTATATGATCCTTGCCATACTCTATGAGAGCTTTATTCACCCCATAACAATACTGACAGCACTGCCCCTTGCTGGTTTTGGGGCAATACTGACACTTTTACTTTTTGGTAAAGAGCTTGATATGTATGGCATGGTGGGTATCATACTGCTCATTGGTATTGTCAAAAAGAATGGTATTATGATGGTGGATTTTGCCCTGGAGGCAGAGAAGACTGAAGGGATTGAATCTGTTGAATCCATTCATAAGGCATGTATGATAAGGTTTAGACCCATAATGATGACAACACTGGCAGCCCTATTTGGCTCCCTACCTATTGCTTTAGGTATCGGTGCAGGCGGTGATGCCCGTCAGCCTATGGGCCTAGCAGTTGTGGGAGGACTACTTTTTTCCCAGATTATGACCCTTTATGTAACGCCTGTCTTTTATGTTTATTTTGACAGGTTAAATAGATGGCTTAAGACAAGGGGCAGATAGGAGATGAAGAATCTCGCAATAGGTATGTTTGATTCAGGGGTCGGGGGGCTTACGGTCCTAAAAGAGGTAAAAGAGCTTCTCCCTTACGAAAACATAGTTTATCTCGGTGATACTGCCCGAGTGCCATACGGAAATAGGTCTCCAAGGACAATCGTTAGGTATGCCCTTGAGAGCGCCCTCTTTCTCCTCACTAAAGGCATTAAGATACTTGTTATAGCCTGTAACACATCCTCTGCCTTAGCCTTAAATATCTTGTCTAAGAAGATGCCAGTGCCTGTGATAGGGGTTATAGAGCCAGGGGCAAAAGAGGCTGCGAGGGTCACAAGAAAAAAAAAGGTAGGTGTTATAGGGACAAAGGCAACCATAAAGAGTAATGCCTATGAGTATTCAATAAAAAAGTTTGACCCTGTGGTGGAGGTTATTTCAAAACCATGCCCACTATTCGTCCCTATAGTAGAAGAAGGCCTTGAGGCTGAAGACGTGGCATATACTATGGCGGAAAAATACCTAAAAGAGATAAAGATTTCCGGGGTTGATACACTGGTGATGGGTTGCACCCACTATCCTGTTTTAGAGGGCGTTATAAGAGATGTTATGGGCCCTCAGACACATATAATTAATACAGGAAAGGAGACAGCAAAAGAGGTAAAGAGTTGTCTCCAAAGGAGGGGTCAACTCCGTACAAAAGGCAGTGGTTCAGCGAGGTATTTTGTTACTGATTCACCAGATACTTTCAAAGAGATAGGCAGCAGGTTCCTCAAAGAGGAGCTCTCCAGGATAAGATATATCAAAAGCCTTGATTATAAAGACTTTATCCTATCTTGATGATTGTCTCAGTTGTAATCCCCCTACCTATTGTTAGGTCATTCTCTTATTCTGTCCATGAGAGATTGCAGCCATTTATAAAGAGGTACCAGAGGGTCAAGGTTCCGTTCCAAAACAAGGTTATTACAGGTTTTATAGAAGACATAGAGGATGGCACAACCCAGGGTCTCAAAGAGGTCCTTGACATAATCGACATATATCCACTATTGGATGAAGGGATTGTAAGGCTTTGCAGATGGTCGTCTGATTATTACATAACACCACTCGGGATTGTCCTTAAGTATGCTATCCCGAATTATCTTCAGTTAGAACAGTATCTCATAGTAGATGTACAAAAGAGGGGATATTTAGAAGACATGGGCCAGCTTGAAGGCAAGACCTTCGGAGAGACATTTAACCTTATTGAGAAATATAAGATTGTCAAATACTTAGACGATGGCATCATCTCATTAAGGGATGTGTTCACAAAAAATAAATTTAGATACCTTTTTGAAGAAAAAGACAATTTTAAAAAAAATAATGAAAAAACCATATTCATCGGAGGCATTAAGGAACGAATAGAGTATTACACACGTACTATTGAGTCACATGTATCAGAAGGTAATAATGTCCTTATGCTCATGCCTGATTATGAGATGTGGGGTAGTATCTTCTATGATCTCTTAAAAGAGAGATTTA
>JAOAHW010000128.1 GCA_026415015.1 Syntrophorhabdaceae bacterium | reverse complement strand
GGTTAAAACTCATAGAGCCATTGAGAGAGCTCTTTAAGGATGAGGTGAGACAGGTAGGTAGGGAACTTGGGATACCTGAAAACATAATAAATAGACAACCTTTTCCTGGACCAGGCCTTGCCATAAGGATTATAGGTGAGGTTACAAGGGAAAGGTTGGATATATTAAGAGAGGCAGATAGCATAGTAAGGGAGGAGATAGAAAAAAACAAAAAATTCAAGAACATCTGGCAGTCTTTTGCCATACTCATCCCTGTGAAAACAGTGGGTGTTATGGGTGATGAGAGGACATATGCCAATGTAATAGCTATAAGGGTTGTAGAGAGTGAGGATGCCATGACAGCAGACTGGACAAGACTGCCCCATGAAACACTGGATAAGCTCTCAAGGAGGATAATAAACGAAGTCCACGGTGTAAACAGGGTAGTCTATGATATATCATCTAAACCACCAAGCACAATCGAGTGGGAATAATGAACGAGTTCGTCCATCTTCATCTTCATACACAATTTAGCCTTCTCGATGGTGCCATAAGATTTGAACCCCTTTTCCAGCTTGCAAAGGCATATAAAATGAATGCCTGTAGTATTACAGACCATGGTAATATGTTTGGGGTTATAGATTTTTATTTCAGTGCCCGAGAGGCAGGGATAAAACCCATTATAGGGTGTGAGGCATACATTGCCCCAAAGTCCATAAGTGAAAAAAAAGCCAAGGGTGAAGATAATGCGTACCATCTGATACTCCTTGCCATGAACAATAATGGATATAAAAATCTTGTAAAACTCGTGAGCATTGCACAGCTTGAAGGCTTTTATTATGTCCCCAGGATAGACAAAGATATATTAAGGCGATACAGTGATGACCTCATATGCCTTACAGCCTGTATAAAAGGAGAGATCCCTAACTCTATTCTAAAAGGTACTGAGAAACAGACAAAAGAACTGATTGAGGAATACCTATCCATCTTCGGTGACAGGCTATTCTTTGAACTTCAGGATAATGGCCTGGAAGAACAAAAAACAGTCAATGAAAGACTCATATCCCTATCCAGATACTATAATATCCCCATTGTGGCCACAAATGACTGTCACTACCTCACAAAAGAGGAATCAATGGCCCATGAGCTCCTCCTCTGTATCCAGACAGGCAAAAAAATAAGTGATACAGACAGGTTGAGTTTTAAGAGTGAAGAATTCTATTTTAAATCATCAGAAGAGATATACAGTGCCTTTTCAGAATACCCTGATGCCCTGAAAAACACCATCAAGATAGCTGATATGTGTAATGTAGATATAGATACAGGGACATACCATTTTCCTGATTTTAAGACACCGGATAACATGGACATAAATGACTATTTCGAGAAAGAATGTAGAATGGGATTTGAAAAGAAACTAAAGAAGATTGCAGCATCTTACAGTTCTTTCTCGGATGACCAGATGGAGAAATACAAAAAAAGACTTGAATATGAGATTAGGGTCATTAAAGAACAGAGATTTGCAGGATACTTCCTTATTGTTGCAGATTTTATAAGATATGCAAAAGAAAATCGTATCCCTGTTGGCCCTGGAAGAGGCTCAGCAGCTGGTAGCCTTGTTGCATACTGCCTTGGCATTACAGAGATAGACCCAATAAGATACAATCTCCTCTTTGAAAGGTTCCTAAATCCAGAGAGGATAAGTATGCCTGATATAGATGTAGATTTCTGCAAAAAAGGAAGAGACGATGTAATCAAGTATGTTATCGATAAATATGGCGAAGATAATGTGGCACAGATTATAACATTCGGGACCATGCAATCAAGGGCTGCTGTGAGGGATGTGGGCAGGGCACTTGGTATCCCCCTTGGAGAGGTGGACAGAATAGCAAAACTCATACCCCTTATGAGCAAAAGCATAAGAAATGCCATAGATACAGAACCCCAGCTCAAGGAAATTTATGAAAGGGACCGCAATGTGAAGGAGCTCCTCGACAGTGCATCTGCCCTTGAAGGTCTTGCAAGACATGCCTCAACCCACGCAGCAGGCATAGTCATATCGAACAAAGAGCTTACAGAACACCTTCCTTTATATAAGGGCCAGAAAGGTGAGCGGGTGACCCAGTATACAATGAAGACTATCGAGAAGATAGGCCTTATAAAAATGGACTTTCTTGGGCTTGAGACCCTGACCTTGATTGATAATGTGATAAAGATGCTGGAAAAGGATGGTATAAGTATAGACTTGGATAATATTCCCCTTGATGATGTCAAGACCTATGAGCTTCTATCATCAGGGGATACATCAGGTGTGTTTCAGCTTGAAAGCCGTGGGATGAGAGAACTTCTTATCAAACTGAAACCATCTAAATTCGACGATATCATGCCCCTTATTGCCCTCTACAGACCTGGACCTCTAAAAAGCGGTATGGTGGATGAGTTTATCAAGAGGAAAAATAATCCCTCCATTATAAGATATGAGACTCCACTCCTTGAGGATATCCTGAAAGACACTTATGGAGTCATTATCTACCAGGAACAGATAATGAAGATTGCCCAGGTCCTTGCCAATTTCTCCATAAAAGATGCAGATGCATTGAGAAAGGCAATGAGCAAAAAGATACCTGAACAACTGGCGAGATACAGTGAGCAGTTCATAGAAGGTGCTACATCAAACGGGATTCCAAAGGAGACCGCAGAGAAGATATACAATATAATCCGTCAGTTTGGTGAGTATGGCTTTAACAAATCCCATAGTACAGCATACGGCCTGATTGCATACCAGACTGCATATCTAAAGGCAAACTATTACATCTACTATCTCACTGCCATGTTAACAACAGAGGTTAATAATACAGACAAGCTGATCAAATATATTACTGAATGTCGTGAATCAGGGATAGAGGTGCTCCCTCCTGATATAAACAAGAGTGAAAAGGATTTTAAGATAGAGAACGGAAAGATAAGATTCGGGCTATCAGGTATAAAGAATGTAGGAGATGCTGCCCTTGACAACATACTAACCATTAGAGAAAGATTAGGTGGTTTCAGCTCTTTTAATCAATTCTGCGATACCATAGATTCAAGGAAGGCAAATAAAAAAGTCCTGGAGAGTCTTGCCAAGGCAGGCTGTTTTGATAAAATGGGGCTTAAACGCTCACAGATTTTGTATCTTATAAAAGAAAAGACAGACAGACCTCAAAAAAAGAGCGAAAAAAATGGTATTCAGCCATCTTTATTTGGCGATGATAATGACTTTGGCTACATCCCCTATACCCCTGATGTCCCTGATTTAGATGAGCTACCTTATAGGGAGATACTGGCAGGGGAAAAAGAGGCGTTTGGTTTCTATTTCAGCCAGCACCCATTAAAGCCTTTTGAAAAAATTATCAGGGTTATAACGAAATATGACACCCAGAGCATAAAGGAGCTGGATATACAGGAGGATGTAGACATTGTAGGGATGATAAACAGCATTAAAGAGCTTACTACAAAAAAAGGTGACAGAATGGCATATGTAAATCTTGAGGATACAAAGGGTATACTTGAAGCGATTGTATTTCCTGATATCTATGCCAAAAACTTAGAGCTCTTGAAGAGTGAAAAACCATTGGTTTTTAGTGGTTCCATAGAAAAGATAGAAGAAGGCACAGCAAAGATAAGGACAAAAAAGATTGTCCCCCTTGAAGAGATCACAAAAAAAATGACAAAAAACCTTATATTAAGAATAGACTGTAAGATATTCAAAAGAGATGACCTAAAGAGACTCAAGGAGGTACTAAATACCATACGTGGTGTTACAAAGACATTTATAGAACTCCAATTAAATGGTAATGTCCAGAGACTAAACATCCCAGAAATAAGAATAGACATAGAAAAGATAGACATACTGACAAAGCATTTTCCTAAGGGATTAAAGATAGATGAGACAATAGAGGAGGCTGCCAATGAGATTTTATTTAGATTTTGAAAAAAGGCTTGAACCCTATGAGAGAAGGATAAATGAAATAAAAAAATTCTATAGTGTAAGTGACCCCAGATACTCAAGGGAGATTCAATCTATAAACAAAAAGATTGCAAAATTAGAGAAAGAGATATATGGGGAGCTGACTAACTGGCAGAGGTCCCAGCTCTCGAGACACCTAAACAGGCCCCATACACTTGATTATATTGAGAACATCTTTACAGATTTTGTGGAATTCCATGGAGACAGAAAATTCAAGAATGACCCTGCTGTTGTCGCTGGTTTTGCAAGATTCGGTGAGGGCAGTGTTGCAGTTGTAGGCCATCAAAAGGGTAAGGATGTAAGGGAGATGGCATACAGAAATTTTGGCATGTCCCATCCTGAGGGTTATAGAAAGGCAGTGAGGGTAATGGAACTGGCCAACAGGTGGAGAAAACCCATTATAACATTCATTGACACACCTGGGGCATTCCCTGGCATAGGCGCTGAAGAAAGGGGTCAGGCAGAGGCAATAGCATCAAGCATAGAATTTATGTTCTCCCTTTCAGTGCCTATTATTTCTGTAGTAATAGGTGAGGGTGGAAGCGGTGGTGCCCTTGCCATTGGTGTAGGCAATGTAATACTTATGCTTGAGAATGCCACTTACTCTGTAATATCACCAGAGGGATGTGCAGCCATACTATGGAGGGATGGGTCTAAAGGCCCCCTTGCTGCAGAGGCATTAAAACCAACTGCCAACGACCTCTTTAAACTCAATGTAATTGACGAGATAGTAAAGGAACCTTTCGGTGGTGCCCACAGGGATTGGAAACAGACATTCGATAACCTAAGACCTCTTATTGCAAAACATCTAAAGGAACTCACAGGTATTCCAGCGGAAGACCTGAAAAAAATGAGATATGAAAAATTTAGAAAGATGGGTATATTCGAGGAGAAGAGATGAAAAATATAGAGATGGATATCACAGGTGTACTATCAAAAACTATAGGGGAACAAGGGATAGATGAAAAAGACCTTTATGAAACTGCCATGAGGTTAGATGGGTTCAAAAAAGATGTCTATAGATCGCCCTATCCTTTTATGGACTTTGCTGTTCTTAAGTCTCATATACCAGAGATAAAAGACATTACAGAATCCCTCAAAAGATTCGAGATAAAAAACCTCGTTATCTTGGGAATTGGTGGCTCATCCTTAGGTACAGAGACCATATTTCATGCCCTCCTCCACCCCTTTCACAACCTCGAGTCGATTCATCAAGACAAAAGACCTAGATATTTTATCCTCGATAACATAGATCCCAACAAGATCAATAAGGTTGCTGAGATAATTGAAAGGGATAGAAAAAAAACCCTCCTTGTAGTTATAAGCAAATCAGGGGAGACCCCAGAGACCATGTCCCAGTTCATGCTCTTTAAAGACATACTCAAATCCACAAAAAATTACAGACAGAGGATAATTGTAATAACAGACAGCAAGAAAGGGATGCTGAGGGAGATAGTAAAAAAAGAGGGTTATCCATCCCTCCCTGTACCAGAAGGAATAGGTGGCAGGTTCTCTGTCCTTACCCCTGTAGGTCTCTTCCCTTCATCTATTATGGGCATAGATATAGAAGACATGGTCAAGGGTGCAGAAGATATGTCCAGTTATATTAAAAAAACCCCACACAAAAAAAATATGGCTGTAATACTGGCTGCCATATTATATCTCATGGATAGATACGGTAAAAAGATGCATGTTATGATGCCTTATTGTGACCGTCTCTCTGCATTTTCTGACTGGTTTAGACAGCTTGAGGCAGAGAGCCTCGGCAAGGCTGGAAGTGGTCCTACTCCTATAAAATCCATAGGTGTAACAGACCAGCACTCACAGTTACAGCTTTATATTGATGGCCCTAAAGATAAATGTATTATCTTTCTCTACCATGGAGGTGAAAAGAGGCAAATACCTGACAGCATATCATATATAAATGACCTTGAATATCTTGCAGGAAAAGACATGGGAGAACTCTTTTATGCAGAATTTTTAGGGACAAGGCGTTCCCTCATAGAGGCAAAGACACCAAACCTTACCATTAATGTTAATGAAATCAACGAATATAGTTTAGGGGCCCTGTTTTTTCTCTATGAGATGGTGATAGCAATGATGGGTCATCTATACAACATAAATGCCTTTGACCAGCCAGGGGTTGAACTTGGAAAGATCTATACAAAGGCTGTTATGGGTAAAAAAGGCCTTGAAAAACAGAAAAAGACTATAGAAAAAGACCTTACAAAAAAGAGGTATCAAATAGGATTTTAGACCTTTTTCATATCTCCATCAAACAGCATCTATGAAAGACTCAACAGTAAACCTCGCCTTTTCAATATACCTAAAAAGCTCTGTTGTGATAATCCCTTCAAGGCTCTTATCAATTCCAAAGATTTGAAAATATTCAGGCATAATAGGCAATATCTTCTCATCCTCAGCACTGTAGCCAATTGCCTTTGCCACAAGGTCTGCAAGGCAAAGGGCAAAACACGATTTTAGATAAACCTCAGGGATGGATTGGGGCGGGAAAAAAGAAGGGTGATGGTGATATTCTATACCCTTTACTATGAAATCAGGCAGCATCCAGTGAGTTGCTATATAGGTACCGGCAACTGAATGGTTTAAACCGTATCTATGCTCTTCCTTTATAAGTGTTGGTAAATCTGAGACTATTTCAATACCAAACTCCATATTTATAAGATAAAACTTTCCTATATCATGGAGGAGGCCAGCAGTAGATATGTCATATTCAGAAAACTGAAAGAGTTGCTTCCCAATATAACCTGCACAGGCAGAAACCATGGCAGAGTGGGCCCATATCTTAAGATATCTGCCAGCATCATATTCGCCTTTTCTGTGCATTGTATTGCGAATAGTTTCATGGAATACAAGGGCCCTCACATTGTTGTATCCCAGAAGGGTAATTGCCCTACCAATGGATGTAATCTTCTCGGGAAGAGAAAAATAGATAGAATTAACTGTCTGGAGTATCTTTGCAGAAAAAACAGGGTGTGTACTCACAAGGGATACTATCTCCTTTATGTTGGATTCAGGATTAAGAAGGAGATTCATAAGCCTCATAGAACTTGAGGGTATCTGAGGGATTGAGCCTATCTTGTCCTCAAGATTCTTTTTGATTTCGTCATTTATCTGTTCAATGCCAGCAGGATAGATATTTTTCCCAATCTCCACATATTCTATATCCCATAATATAGTTTTAGGGTTTATAATATTAGCAGGCATAATTTTATGCTTTTTAATCTCTAAGGTATTAATATCTAATGTTGTAGCAAGTGATTGCCTGTCTCCTGATGGTAAAGCTTTATCAGTAGGTAATGTATTGTCCTGCGACCTTGTTAAATAATTGTCATTATACCTTTGAATTGGTATATCCTCTTGTTCATTGTCTTTTTTCCTTCTGAAAACAAAGAACAGGAATACAAATAAAAAACCTATTATAAATAATAATATGAGGATCTTCATGTCCTATTAATCTTGTCTCGGCCTTTTTCTAATCTCTTCAGTCTTTACATTTCCACACTGTAACTGTCTGGAACCTGGCCACATGGACACAGTAAGAAATATCCACAGCAATCAGTGCAGTGGTTTCTGCATTAACAAAATCCTTGAGGTCATTGTGCTTCGCCACATAGATCCTTTTAATTTCCTCCATTATTTTACCTTTTTTGAGAATCTTTGCCTTACCTACTATGGTTACAGCCTCAGTATCCATGAGGTTTCCTGTGGTTGTAGCCCTGTTGTCTATAAGGAGGGCTACATATCTTGAGTTTTGAATATTCTTGTATTTTTTTGTCTTCCTCGGGGTGGCAAAGATAACGGTCTTTAGATCATCGGTGAGGACAAAGTTTACAAGGGAGGTATAGGGCATCTCATCCCCCCATGTGGCAAGGACAGCAATATTTTCAGTGCTATTGAAATATCTTAACCTATCTGGGACTGAGACAAAACCTTTAATCGTGTTTAGCGGGAGGTTCTGTTTGTCTTTCATCATCTTCTATGATTACTATATTCTCAATGAATAATTCAAGACTTTACTTCTGACCTACGAGAAATTTTACGTACCAAAATAAATCTGAAGCCTACAAAAAAATAGGCCTGGTTGAATTTAAACAACCCAATAACTAAATTTAATATAAATCTAATCAAAAGGAGGTTGTCATGAGGTATGTAGGTATTGTTTTGGTTTTTTTGGTTTTGTTAACAGGAATGGGGCATGCATTTGATGCAGATATGGCAAAAAAATTCGATGCCATGTTTTCACAGATGACCCCTGAGGTCCTCACAATGAGACCCTGCCAGGTTACTGTGAAGGATGTCCTTCAGATGATAAAGAAAAATGAAAATTTTGTTATCCTTGATATAAGGACACCTGCTGAGGTAAAACTCGTGGCATCAGCATACAAAAATACCATAGCCATACCTATGAATGAACTCTTTAAACCAGAAAACTTAAACAAACTCCCAAAAGATGTGAAGATTGCAGTACTATGCCACACAGGAGATAGGGCTGCTGCAGCAACAATAGCACTCAGGGCTGTTGGTTTTGCAAATGCCTATCAGTTCAAAGGTGGCATAGCAGAGTATGCAAAAGAGGTGGGCAGGTCTGCAACAGAGTATGTAAAGGATTAATAATATTCCATTATGGGGCACCTGAAATAAAGGTGCCCCTTACTATCTGACTTTAAGGCAGAATTAACCAGTAGGCTTTTTAACCCCATGCCTTTTCTTTAGCGGCGTTTTTCCCTGCAATACGGCCAAACACGACACAATCAGCCATTGCAACGCCACCTAAACGGACAGCACCATGTATACCTCCTGTGACCTCACCGGCTGCATAGAGACCAGCTACAGGCTTGAAGTCAAAACCAATAACCTGTGTATCCTTATTTATCACTAAGCCACCCATTGTATGATGGACCTTTGGCCATAGCCTTGCAGCATAGAAAGGCGGTGTAACTGTTGGTTTTGCATCAGGGAATATCATACAATCAAAGTCATTATCCTTTTTCTTTTCCACAAAAGAATTCCATCTTGCAATCTCCTCTTTAAAGACAGCAACAGGGATATCATAGGCCTTTGCTAGGTCATCAAGGCTCTCAAATTTCTTTATAGAGCCGCTTTCCAATCCCTTTTTGAGGGCCTCAGGAAATACCTGCTTATTTACTGCATATGAGTCTCCCATAATTATAACAGGGTGACCAATCAGTATTATGGCGTCGGCACGCTCTTTTCTGTTGCCTGTCTCCTTAAAAAAACGTTTACCTGTCTTAGGGTCAATCATAGGGCCATAGCCCACAAGCCTCTCGCAAAATAGGGGTACATAACCAAATCCCTTTTCATCAGGACTTGTCCATGGACCGAGCTGGATCCAGTCCATATGGACATCCATTGCCCTTGCCATACAGGCTGCTAATATTGCCTCACCTGTTGCGCCAGGATGGTTTGTAGATTCAAATCTCTCGTCGAGCCGGGGGTCATGGATCTTACGGAGTTTTACATCCCTTGAGAAACCACCAGATGTAAGTATCACTGCCTTTGAAGCCTTGATATAGGCCTTTTTCCCTGTATTTTCTTCAGGGAAATTATAGTTCTTTCTTACCTCGACCCCTATGACCCTGTTGTCTTTGTTCAGTATAAATCTGTCAAGCTTTGTCCTGAGTTGTATCTTCACGCCTAAATCTTTTGCCTTTGATAACATCTTGTTAACCAGTTCAGAGCCAGAGGCATTAATGGTCTGGTGTGCCCTTTTAACAGAGTGACCACCATGAAAGTTGAGCCTTCCAAACTTAGCACCTATATAGTTCTCACTCCACTCCAGGGCATCTTTTGAACCGTATGCCACAATCTTTGCAAGCTCAGGGTTATTAAGGTAAAGCCCTGCCTTAAGCATGTCCTTAAGCATTAGTTCAGGCGAATCCTGTACACCTGCATCTTTCTGCATCTTTGTCCCGGCAGCACAGAAATCACCGCCATTTATAACAGAATTTCCACCATGGATAGGCATCTTTTCTATGACAATTGCGCTTGCCCCTGCATTTCTTGCCTCTATGGCTGCTGCAAGACCTGCAAAACCACTGCCTATTATTACAACATCATAGGTCTCATCCCATTTTTTAGGTATGGTATCCTTGGCCTCTGCATCCTTTGGTGTTAGCCCCAATCCACCTATGGCCATGCCTGTTGCTGCTGCAATACCTGTTGTAGTTTTAAGAAAATCACGTCTTGACACATCTTTTGGTTCTTTAGAGTCATTATTCATTATATTCCTCCTTGTCTGAATAAACTTAAAGAATTTAATCTCCATAACCAGCGATTTCAACCATTTTTTGATGAATTTTTATCTCGAACTGCCAAAGACTGCTGCACCAAATGCAGCGGTTATCTGAGGTTCATCGGCAACAAAACAACTGGCTCCAAGTTCCTTCTCTATAGCCCTTACAAGACCTATGTCCTTTGCCCCTCCTCCTGTCACGGCATATTCTGGTGTAAGCCCTACCCGATATGCAAGATTTATTATCTTTGAGGCCATTGCCTTATGGATCCCTGCAATAATATCTGCTGGGAGAGCACCCTCTGATATCCTTGATACTGCCTCTGATTCGGCAAAGACTGCACAGGCTGTAGTAAATTCAACTGGCTTTGTAGAGGAAAGGGAGAGCCTTCCCAGTTCTTCTATGGGGACATGCAAGATCCTGGCAGAAACCTGTAGGAATTTTCCGCTACCACCTGCACATTTCTCATTCATTATAAAATTCACCATCCTGCCATCATCATGTACCCTGATTACCCTTGTAAACTGTGCCCCCACATCAATAATAGTTCTTACAGATGGGAAGAGGATATTTATACCTTTTGCATGGCAGGACATATCAGATGGTCTATCAGAGGCCGTATCTACCATAGAGGCACCATAGCCTGTTGCTACAGTTGATGTTATATCATTTTTAGAAATACCATACTTTTTCAGCGCTATATCCACTGCATCCTGGTAAGCCCTTCTGTAATCGCCACCAGATGGGACTATGGCGTAAG
>JAOAHW010000081.1 GCA_026415015.1 Syntrophorhabdaceae bacterium | reverse complement strand
AGATGTGTATAAGAGACAGGTATGGGATACTGTAAAAAAAGGAATACCTGTTAATCTAACAGACCCCCATGCAACAAATGGCTATACCCATACCTTGAGTGAACCAATAAACATTAAGGCCATAATCCCTTTAAGTTATATTGACCCTTTAACTAATGAACAAAAAAAGCTCGGCGCCCTTATTGTGGACTCAGGTCAGGAAGGGGCGCCAATCTCCACTGAAGAGTTTGAATATCTCCAGGTTATAGGACACCTTTTAGGTGCAATTATAGGGAGGGCACATCTTATAAAACTACTAATAACATCATGCCAGCGTCAGGAGACCATACTCCTTGAGACAGCCCACAATTTTAGAAATCGAATTGTAGCTATAGCAGGTCTTTCAAGGAGGATAGCAAAAGCAGCCAGAGGAACAGAACTTGAAGAAAAGGCCAAAAGGCTCATCGAAGAGGTTGAGCACCTTGAGGCAAACCTTGTTGCATTTGAGAAAAACATGTCTCAGAATGACCTTTAAGGGATTTTGTTAGAACACAAATGCTATATTTTAAAAGGGAACTATAGAATTGAAGATAATTATTATAGGTGCAGGTGAGGTTGGTTTTAATCTTGCAACACGCCTGTCACAGGAAAAACATGACCTTGTATTAATCGACGCAGACAGAGAAAAATGTAATAAGATCGAAGAGATCCTTGATATATCTGTTATCCATGGCAATGGTTCAAGCCAGAGCGTCTTAAAAGATGCAGGTATTGAGTCCGCTGATATGCTCATCGCTGCCACCACTGTTGATGAGGTCAACCTTCTTGCCTGCATGATAGCATCAAAGATAGGTGTTAGACGCAAGATAGCCCGTGTCAGAAATCCTGAATATTACAGTAGTTCTTCGGTCCTTACCACAAAAGATTTAGGTGTTGACCTTATGATACATCCTGAAAATGAGGTTGCCGAGGAGATAACACGCCTCCTTATGAGGTCTATTGCATCAGAGATAGTAGAATTTGAAGATGGTAAGATCCTCATGGTGGGTATAAAGATAGATGCAGACTCACCTATTTTAAATGTCCAGCTAAAGAACTTGGGAACACCTGAACAGAGAAAAAATTTTAGAATAGTTGCCATTTCAAAGGGTCATATGACAATAGTCCCTGATGGTAACGAATATATAAACAAGAATGACCAGGTTTTTGTTGTTACAAAAAGGGAAAGTCTAAATGAACTCCTTGCCATGACAGGTAAACAGGATAAAATCCTGGAAAAAATAATGATACTTGGTGGTGGAAAGATCGGAAGAAACCTGGCAAAAAACCTCGAAGAAAGGAATATCCATGTTAATCTCCTTGAATCAGATAGGGCAAAATCCTTACAGATAGCAAGTGCACTGAAAAAATCCATGGTCTTTAATGTAGATGGCACAGAGATAGACCTCCTTGCAAGGGAAGGTATCCTTAATATGGATGCCCTTGTTGCCGTAACATCTGATGATGAAACAAACATCATAGCCTGTCTTCTTGCAAAACATATAGGGGTTCAAAAGGTCATAGCCCTTGTAAATAAGGTTGCCTACCTCCCCCTTATGCCTGTGATAGGTATAGATGCCACAGTTAATGTCAGGCTATCAACGGCAAATGCAATATTAAGGTTTATAAGGAGGGGTGATATACTGTCTGTTGCTACCTTTCATGGGATAGATGCAGAGGCTATAGAACTTAAGGTCAGCAAGGAGGGAAAATATACAGGAAAGATGTTAAAAAATCTGAAGCTTCCTGAAGGTGCCCTTGTAGCAGCCATAATGAGGGGTGAAAAGGTTGTCATCCCTTATGGGGATAGTATAATTGAACCTGGGGACAGGATTATTGTCTTTGCCCTGCCCCAGGCTATTCATGCCATAGAGGATAGATTCTCACAATGAGGAAGCATTGAAGATCTCCAATGTCTTCTATGTATTATCAAGACTATGGTTGATACTCAGTGTCTGTCTCCTTGCACCCATTCCTTTTTCATTGTATTATAAAGATGGTCTCCACCTAATATTCATATTTATCTCAGTAGGACTTTCATTTATAAGTTTGTTTCTTAGTCGTTTGATATCTGCCCCTTCTGAATTGTCTACAAAAGACGGGTTTTTGTCAGTTTCACTGAGCTGGGTGAGCTTTTCATTTATAGGTTCTATACCTTTTATTGCCTCAGGGTCTATACCATCTGTGACCGATGCCTTTTTTGAAACCATGTCAGGTTTCACGACAACAGGGGCTACTATCCTTACAGATATCGAGATAGTCCCGAAGAGCCTCTTATTTTGGAGAAATATGACACAGTGGCTCGGTGGTATGGGAGTTATTGCCCTTGCTGTAGCAATACTGCCCCTCCTCGGTGTTGGTGGTTTCCAGCTATTTAAGGCAGAGGCCCCAGGACCAACAAAGGATAAGATATCCCCAAGGATAAGTGCAACAGCAAAACTCCTCTGGCTTGTATATCTTCTTTTTACAGTATTACAGACGACCTTGTTAATATTTGGGGGGCTAAGTTTGTTTGAGGCATTATGTATCACCTTTGGGACCCTTGCAACAGGTGGATATGCACCACTAAATGCGAGTATTGCAGCATATCCCTCCCAATATGTCCAGTATGTGATTATATTTTTTATGCTACTGGCAGGTATAAATTTTAACCTCCACTACTGGGCACTAAAGGGATCCCCTAATAGCTATTTTAAGAACACTGAGTTCCGTTTTTTTATAGGTGTTATATTTTTATCTACCTTTGTAATTATTATTGTAAGGTTTATCAATGGAGTAGATTTTTCTGAAAGCCTCGTGAGAAGCTCACTGTTTCAGACTATATCCATCATTACAACAACAGGGTTTATAACAGAGGATTATGAACGCTGGCCATTTGCTGCTCAGTTTATTTTGTTGCTCCTTATGTTTATAGGTGGATGTGCAAGCTCTACAGGAGGGGCTATAAAAAATATACGTATCTATGTGCTCTTTATTTTTATTGGCAATCAACTAAAAAGGCTATTTCATCCCAGGGGTGTATTCCCTGTTAAGGTGGGAGACAAAGCTATCTCAGAGGATATAGTATCCAGTGTTGTTGCCTTTATTGCGCTTTACATGCTCCTTTTTATTGCTGGTGTCCTTGTGTTGACCTTTCTCGGTGAGAATATAGATACATCTATTGGTGCTGTAGCAGCAACCCTCGGAAATGTTGGGCCTGGCATAGGAAATGTTGGCCCTGTGGAGAATTTCTCCCATTTGCCTGCAATAGCCAAGTGGTTTCTCTCTTTTCTCATGCTTGCAGGCCGTCTTGAGATATATACTATCCTTGTATTATTTACCCCGAGATTCTGGAGATGAGTCACCAAGCTCTCTTATCCGTATTCCTCCAGATAACGCTCAATATAATCATTCACTGCCTCTTTAGAGCGAAAAACACCAAAATGTCCCTCACAGAGTATATCTGCCTCTAATGCCATAAGCATCTCCATTGATTTTTTCCAATCTGACATATTGGCACCAAACTCAGGCAGAAAAGGACCATGGATATCCTGTCCAAATAACCCCCTCTTGCCATTTATATCAAGATACACAGATATTGAGCCGGGTGTATGGCCAGGTGTATGGAGTAAGACAATCTTAGAACCGCTGATCTCAATGACCTCTTCTTGCTTATTAAATCTAAAATCTATATGGAGGGGCTTGAAGTCCACCCCATACCAGTAGGCAGCAGTCATTCTTTTATCCCCTTTCTCAACTACCTCTGCATCCTTTTCATGCATTATAATACGGGCATTGTATCTTCTCCTTAATTCCTCTGCCCCACCAATATGGTCTATGTGACAGTGG
>JAOAHW010000002.1 GCA_026415015.1 Syntrophorhabdaceae bacterium | reverse complement strand
GTGTATAGAGATCAAGTATGGTATAGGGGTGAGGAGAGATATATCCACAAGTGGTTTCTTGTTATAAACAGATATATAGAGGATGAAAAGGGTAGTTTCTTAAACATCTGGCCTTTCTTTGAATACAGGGGAAATAGGGGCGATTATAATTTCTATTTCCCATCCATATTACCCTTAAGATATGAAGGCATGGATGTAATAGTAAAACCCTTGATTACATTATATGAAAAGAAGAAAAAGGGAGACAGGCATATTACCAACATACTCTATGGTCTCTATACTAAAGAGGAGGATAGCCAACGATGGAAGAGGAGGTTTGCCTTTATCTTTGAGATCAAAAAAGAGCCTGATGGAATGGGGTTTGAACTCCTCTCAGGTCTATTAGGGATGGACAAAAAGAGAATAAAGATCTTTTTCATACCCATAGAAAGAGGGGATGCAGATCAGGAATAGATAGAACCTTTGAGTTTAAAAAAATGTATTACCCAGAGACAAATGGCGTCTCTACAATATAGCTGAACCTTTCTTTAAACTCATCAGGTGTCAGATTTGTTACACGGGCAATATTTTTAAGCCTATCTCCATAGAAGTCTTCTTTTTCAAGCCTTATCATATAGTTTCTTGCCACTTCATAGGACTGGGATGTCATATCTACATACCTCATCTTCACCTTGCCTGTATTATAGTCAAATAGTTCTACAAAAGGTATGGGTCTTAAGTTTCCCTCATAAAAGGAAATCAAAGCCCCTGTGCCACCCCTTAAAAGAAAATGGACAGCACCATATCCCAGATTCCTTGTGTATTCTATATCAATGGGTATGGGCTCTGCTGCCCTTAATTCATACCCTATATTCTTGTCCACTATTGTGACATTTATACCAAGAGATTTTAGTGTGGTAATAACAAAGTTTTTAAGAACCCTCCCAAGCTGGATATCAGATAGTCTCAAACCGCCTTTTTCATCCCTCTCTAATTCTTCGTATTGACTCAATTCATCTATATCGAATTTTTCTGATATACCCTCTGCCATTATTGCAACGCCATGGTCTCTACCCATGGAAAGCCTCTTGATAATAGACCCTGTCAATATATCTGCAGCCTTTTTGAATGATAGATTTTTTTCTGGGAATTCCTCTGGTATTAGTGCTATGGTTGCCCCTGCTGCCTTTGCAATACCTAATGCAAGGTGCCCTGTATGTCGTCCCATTGTGGATATGAAATACCATCTGCCCATGGTTCTTGCATCTTCCATGATATTTTTCACTATCTCAACGCCCACATGCCTTGCAGTCTGATAGCCAAAGGTAGAGAAGCCGCCTGGCAGGGGTATATCATTATCTATTGTCTTTGGCATGTGGACAACGTTTATTGAACCCCTTGCCTCCTGTTCTATCCACTTTGCCATAAATAGGGTGCCCTCACCACCTATAGTGATAAGGTTTTTTACACCTATCTTTTTCAGGGTTGACATAAGGGTCTTGAAATTCTTTTTCACATCACTGGGTGCATCACGAGATGTCTTTAATATGGAGCCACCTGTTGTATGCAGCCGTGAGACAAGGTCTATGGTTAGGTGCATAACACTCTTGGTGTCGCCCTCAAGGAGAGGCTTAAAGCCACCGACTATGCCTATTACCTTTTTCCCGTGGTTTATTGCCTCAATGGTTGCAGAGCTTATCACGCCGTTTATACCAGGGGCTGGACCCCCTCCAACAATTATTCCTATTAGACCATTATCCATAATAACCCCTTTTTTTTCATATAATTATGGTCTATATTACTTTCTTCTCTGGTGTTTTGTTCTTCTTCTTAGTTTTCTGTATTTATGTTTTCTGATCTTCTTTTTACGCCATTTTAAAACACTGCCCATTTGCTATCACCTCATTCTAAATAAATTTATCAAAATATGATTTTTCTTTGCAATAAACAACTGTTAAAGTCACTTTTATATAAGTGTCTGTATATTACAAAAAAAATGATTTTTAAGCAATGAAATTCATCATGGATAAACCCTTGACTATATAATATTTCTTCATTATTATAGCTCATAACATGAAAGATAAAGAACAGATTGGTTTATCATTATCAGAGGAAGAGCTGAAAAGATACAATAGGCAGATAATAATGCCCTTAATAGGCATAGAAGGACAGAAAAGGCTAAAAGATGCCTGTGTTTTTGTGGCGGGCCTCGGTGGCCTCGGTTCTATCTCTACCATGTATCTTGTGGCAGCAGGTATAGGAAATTTAAGGATAATAGACAGAGATGTAGTGGATACAACAAATCTGAACCGCCAGGTCCTCCACTGGACAGATGATGTAGGAAGGGAAAAATCTGAATCTGCCCTAAAAAAATTAAAAAGACTCAATCCCTATTGCAATATAGTGGCGATTACATCTGCTATAGATGAATCACAGGCACCAGGTCTTATAGCAGATGCCTCTATCATAGTTGATGCAACAGACAACCTTGAGACAAGGAGGGTCTTGAATCGTGTATCCCTTGAGAGGTCCATACCTTTTATCTATGGTGGTGTTGATGGCTTCAACGGCATGGTCACCACCTTTGTCCCCCATGAAACCCCTTGTTTTGACTGCATATTCCCTTTTGATATAAAAAAGAAAGGTACTATAGGTGTCATAGGACCTGCACCAGGTATTATTGCATCTATCCAGGTCATGGAGACCATAAAGATTATACTGGGCATAGAGGGCACATTAAAGGGAAGATTATTATATTTTTCTGGGATAGACATGCTCTTCAGGGAGGTGAGGGTTGAAAAAAACCCTGAATGCCCTGTCTGTAGTCAATATAAAGTTTTGTAAGTGTATCACAAGGAGGCAAGATGGCTCACAAGAAAGAGATTGAGGTTGTTATAAATGGCATAAAAGAACTCGTACCAGAGGATATAACAATAGCAGGGCTCATAGAGCTTTATAATGAAAAAGATATTGGGCTGATTGTAGAGCAGAATAACAGATATGTATTTCCCCAGAGATACGGGTCAACGATTGTTAAACATGGGGACAAGATAGAGTTTATAAACCCTGATTTCGGGGGATAGACAATAGGGCATCTCTTATCCCTGATTGCCTCTCAATCCTTTTTTCCACAGCCTCTATAAATACATCCTCCCTACCCCATATCTCAACACCTCTTTTTGCCCTTGTAATGGCAGTATAAATAAGTTCTCTTGTAAGTATCTCCGATGGCCTATCAGGGAGGGCAACGATGATGTTGTTGAATTCAGAGCCCTGACTCTTGTGGACTGTTATGGAATACGCAGTCTCATAGTCACCAATCCTTGCAGGGGCCACCTTTCTTAGGCCTTCATCTTCAGTTTTAAAGAATACCCTGAGGGCATTTTTATTCTCTCTACCAGGAAATACTATGCCTGTATCTCCGTTGAATAACCTCAATGAATAATCATTTACAGTTATCATTATTGGTTTTCCTCTATACCACCTACCTGTAACCTTTATAAACCCTTTTTTCTCAAGGTCCGTCTCTATTAACTCATTGATGGCAATAACACCGTATGGACCATGTCTCAAGGCACATAAAACACGGAAATCATCGAAATACCTGAATGCCTCTTCCGCATCAGTGGACTTTAGGTATCTTGAATACCTGTCTGTAATGTTATTTTCTATCATCATAGAAAGGTTATCAGGGGATGGGATGTCATTCCATATAATGTCTTTATATCTACCATTCTTCAGCAGATCCAGAGCATCTGAACCCCTGCCCTGTTTCACAAGCTCACTTAATATACCTATACCACTATCTCCAGCGAAACGATAATTCTTTTTCAATATGACAACAGAATTATCAATACCTGTTGCACCTTCTGAGATGTCTCCGAATACAGCCCCTGGTTCCACTGATGAGAGCTGGTCCTTATCACCTACAAGAATTAATTTTGTCTCCAATGGTATTGCTGATAAAAACTTTGCCATTAATGGTAGGTCAATCATAGATGCCTCATCTACAATTATTACATCATAGGGCAGGGGGTTATCTTCATTGAATCTAAAATGCTTTGTTCTATATGATGAACCGAGGAGCCTGTGGATGGTTAATACATCCTCAGGGATATATCTTTTCACCTCATTAGGGCAGTCAATTATACCCTTTGTGTCCTTTATCACTGTCTTTAATCTTGCAGCAGCCTTTCCTGTGGGTGCGGCAAGGGCTATTGATAATGCCTTTTTATTTAGCTCTAACAGCAAGGCTATAATCTTGACAATGGTAAATGTCTTTCCAGTGCCAGGCCCCCCTGATATGACAAGAAAATTTCTTATCGCAGCATTCTGAGCCGCCTTTTTCTGCATATCCTCTTGCCCTTCTCCTTGACCTAAAAATAGCCTGTTAAGGATATCATTCAAGAGATGCACATCTTTAGAATCAGGAAAGAGGTTTAATTTTCTCTTTAAACCTTCTATAAAAGACCTCTCGTATTGCCAGTATCTGTTTAGATAAAGTCTATTAGTGTCTGTGAGTGCAAGAGGTCTTTTCTCATTGGGGCTGCCTACCACATCTGCTTTTTTCAATGACTTCAACCATAGATCCAGGTCAGGACATGTAACAGATATAATATTATTGTCTTCTTCAATTGCGAGTTCAGACCCTGCAAGTCTTTTTAGGTTTACACATATATGGCCTTTTTCTACAAAATAACTAACCACCGCAGAGGCAAGCCAGAGGTATCTTTTGTCATCTTCAGGCAGACCTTTAGATAGGGATACCATAAAATCTGCAAAATATCTGTGTATCCCTGAAAAGGCCTTTTCGTAAGGCTCTGTCATATGTTTAGCCACCTTTTAAATAGGCTGTAAGCTCCTCTATAAGCCCTTTTTTTGGCATGTCAAAGAAGATACCATAGTCCTCTTTTTTATCAGGCCATATACCCCTTATAAATAAATAGAACACGCCGCCGAATCCTTTCTCATATGTATAGTCTTTGTATCTAAAGGCAAGGAGACTATTTAGGGCAACTGTGTAGAGGTGATACTGGAGGAAGTAATACTCATTTGCCATGACCTTTTTTATCTTTTCTGTAGTGTAGTCTTCTATCTTGTCCCCTAAGAGATTTGACTTCCAGTCTACTATATAAAACCTGTCTCTATATTCAAAAACCATATCCATAAACCCCCTTATCATACCCTCAACTGGTGAAAAGCCAAGGTTTATTATGAGGTCTTCGAGATTTATATCCCCTGGAAGATCAAGGTATCGACGGAATATATCCCCCAGCCTTTTGGGTTCCATGAGATTTAAAGGCAGATAAAATTCAAGCTCATGGAGCCTGTGGTCTTTGTCTATCATGGACAGGGTGAAGGCCTCATCATGTGCCTTAAGGGGCACATTTAGGACATCTTTTATCTTATTGAACACTATCTCTGACCAGTTTCCTTCAAACCCATAGTGGATTAGCTTTTCATTGACCAGTGCCTTTGTCTCATTATGATCTTTAAAAGAAAAATCTACATGCTCCAATATATCATGGAGGCAAGACCCTGCCTTTGTCCCTGAGGGAAAGCTGAATATATCATCTCCCTTTAGGGGCTTTTTTACTGGTTCTGAAAGTTCGAGTTTTATACTCGTATCCCTATCAGGTAATTCTGTTCCCTGTTTGCTTGTTGATATAAGGGAAGAGAAGCTCACCACACGCCATTGCTTATCTATATGTCCTCTAAATAACCTCGGGCTTAAGATATCTACCTCTGGTGTAGGGGATTCATATGGCTGTCTCTTATACACATCT
>JAOAHW010000001.1 GCA_026415015.1 Syntrophorhabdaceae bacterium | reverse complement strand
GATGCCCTCACATGCAATATAGCCTATGTCCATCTTTTTATAAACAACACAAGGATAAGTAAAACTGCCACCGGTGAGGACAGACTCAGAGGTGCATTACAGGGTACATACAGCGGCTATGTGAATATATTCAGTGCAGAGTTGAGGTGGACTTATTGAGACATATTAAAATTTGGTGGGAGATATAATATTGTAAATTGCGTCTAAGACAGCTCCTATACTCAGCTCCCCTGCCCTGTACTTTAACGATATATTCCTGCCTCTGGGATGCCAGATATAAGGGTCAAAATCTGTAAATATAGTAACTGTCGAGAGTCCGCATGCACCAGCAAGATGAGCCATACCTGAATCATTAGAGACAAATACACCACCATTAGAAAAAAACTCCTTCACATCCTTTAAGTCTTTGATTTTTATTGAACCCTCAACAGTTGTATCCATATCAAAAGGTTCAAGTAAAATAGAAGATATACCTCTGTCAACAAGTATCCTGTAAAGCTCCACAAAATTATCATATTTCCACTTTTCTTTTTTAAAACCCCTCTCAGGATATACAATTATCCTGTCTCCTCCTAAAGGGGTAATCTCTTTCCTGTGAGGTTTTATATTGTATATTACAAGCTGTTCTAATTGATAATCCTCCACATGGACAGGTTTAATATCTGTCTCTTCTTCAGGGTACATGTCTATGAATATCATTGGATTTTTTGAAAACCGTTTGAGCCTTGCCCTTAAAGAACCCTCTCTATCTTTACCTGTAAATATTATCCTCTCCCATGTAATATTAGAAGGGTTTTGAGAAAACAAGAAAAGCCATTTTGCTGATTCAATATTCTCTATGCGGACGAAATACTCAGTAAATAGGCTTAAAAACCTCCTTATACCGCATGCAACAAGGGTATCTTTAAAATGTCTTGAAAGGGATAAAAAAAGAGACTCTGATAGACATACATCACCAAGTCCTCCCATATAGATAAAAAGTACTTCCCTGTTTTCAGTCTTCACATGAGGCAACATTATATCAATATATCAATTTTGGAAACTTTGAAGAAGATAAAACATCATCCAAGAGAACAGAATGAATTTAAAAAGTGCTATAAAACATATTGGACTTTAAGACATTTGAAAAAGATAAAAATTTTGTAGATTGTTTTGATTTTATTTGGCTGGGGGATAGGGATTTGAACCCCAATTCACGGAGTCAGAGTCCGTTGTCCTGCCGTTGAACGATCCCCCAATATAGTTATATTAAACTATTTTTTCTCTTTCTTGTCTATAGTTTCCTTTTTTTGTGTAAGCTCTATGATTGCCATAGGTGCATTGTCGCCCTTTCGCCTCCCGATCTTAAGGACCCTTGTATAACCCCCATTTATGGATGCATAACGGTCTCCTATATCAGTAAATAACTTTTTAACAACCTGTTTGTTTCTGAGAAAGGCAAAGGCCTGCCTTAGGGAATGGAGGTCTTTTTTCTTTGCCAGTGTTATAAGCCTATCTGCTACACCTTTAAGTACCATTGCCTTTGTATTTGTTGTCTTTATGCTCTCATGGTCAAAAAGGGAAATGGCAAGATTTTTTAAAAGTGCCTCTCTGTGGCTTTTTGTTCTGTTCAATTTTTTTACTCTTCTTAAATGCCTCATGATAACCTCAAATTATATATGGTCTTTTCTTTTTACCGACATTTTATCCAATTCCTCTCTTGAAGGAAAGTTTTCCAGCTTAATACCCAGTCTCAACCCCATACAGGACAGTATCTCTTTTATCTCGTTGAGGGATTTTCTCCCGAAATTCTTTGTTGTCAGTATCTCCTGTTCTGTCTTCTGAACGAGTTCACCTATATATTTTATATCTGCATTCTTCAGGCAATTGGCACTCCTTACTGAAAGCTCTAATTCATCCACGCTTCTGAAGAGATTTTCATTAAAATCCTGTTTATCTCCTGGCCTTTCTACAGTTTCTATCTCATCCTCGAGTTCCTCAAAATGTATAAATATCTTCATCTGTTCTTTGATTATCTTGGCGGCAAATGATAATGCATCAAGAGGGCTTATACTACCATTTGTCCATATCTCCATGGTTAATTTATCATAGTCTGTTCTAAAACCAACCCTTGCAGGTGTTACATTATAGCTGACCTTTTTTATAGGCGTAAATATAGAATCTATAGGTATTGTTCCAAGGGGTTCATTTTCATTATAATTCATCTCTGAAGGCACATATCCCCTGCCAGCCTTGACCTTCATCTCCATGTATAATCTGGCTTCTTCACTGAGTGTTGCTATATGATGGTCAGGATTCACTATCTCTATTGTCCCATCATGTATTATATCCCCTGCAGTGACCTCTTTTTTGCCCTTTACATCAATTTTGACGACCCTTGTTTTGTCATCGCTAACCCTTAAAACTACCTTTTTCAGATTCAGTATTATCTCTGTTACATCCTCTTTAACACCTCTGATGGTTGAGAATTCATGCTCAACTCCATCAATCCATACAGAGGTTATAGCTCCTCCCATAATAGAAGATAGGAGGACCCTCCTCAATGAGTTACCGATTGTTATCCCATAACCCCTCTCAAAGGGTTCAGCAGAAAACTTTAAATAATTGTCTTCTTTCTTTTCTATTTCGATCTTAGCTGGTTTTATTAATTCCTGCCAATTTTTTTCAAACATAGGCATATACCCTCCTTAGGGGCAAGAAACTATCTTGAATAGTATTCAACGATAAGTTGCTCTTTTATAGGCATTGTAATGTCTTCTCTCGAAGGCAACTGCTTTATAATACCTTTCATATTTTCTTTATCGAGTTCTATCCATAGAGGTAGTCCTCGTCTTACCACAGACTCGAGGGCATTCTTTACTGTTACCAATTCTTTATTTTTCACAGATATCTCATCTCCGGCCTTTACAAGATACGATGCTATATTTATACATTTTCCATTTACCAGTATATGTCTATGAGATACAAGCTGTCTCGCCTCTTTGCGGGATGTAGCAAAACCGAGCCTGTAGACCATGCTGTCCAGGCGACGCTCTAAGAGAATAAGGAAATTAGAACCTGTGATGCCCTGTTTCCTCTCTGCTAAGTTGAAGAACCGCTTGAACTGTTTTTCACTCAAACCATAGATTCTTCTCACTTTTTGTTTCTCTCTAAGCCTTATTCCATACTCCATTATCTTGCCCCTTGTATCAACATGGACGCCAGGTGGATAATTTCTCTTTTCTATGGCACACTTTTCTGTGTAGCATTTTTCTCCTTTGAGAAAAAGCTTTATGCCTTCTCGTCTACACAATCTGCATGATGGTCCTATATATCTTGACAATTCCTTCCTCCTTAAACCCTTCTTCTTTTGGGTGGTCTGCACCCATTATGAGGTATAGGTGTGATATCTCTAATGAGGTGTATCTTTAACCCTGCACTCTGAAGCGCCCTCAATGCAGCCTCTCTGCCTGCCCCAGGCCCCTTTATAAACACATCAACGGTTTTTAAACCATTTTCCATAGCCTTTTTTGCCGCATTTTCTGCAGCAAGCTGGGCAGCAAAGGGTGTACTTTTTCTTGAGCCTTTAAACCCAACAACCCCTCCACTTGACCATGATATGACATTTCCCTGAGGATCAGTTATTGTAATTATAGTATTATTAAAACTTGATTGTATGTATGCCTGGCCTGTTGGGATATTCTTCTTTACCTTTTTTTTACCGGTTTTTCTGGTCTTTGCCATCTATCCACCTCATTTTTTTCTTTTCATCTGTGACTTTCTCGGGCCTTTTCTTGTCCTTGAGTTAGTCCTTGTCCTCTGACCCCTTACTGGAAGACCCTTTCTGTGTCTTAGACCCCTATAACATCCGATATCCATAAGCCTCTTGATATTTATACCAACTTCCTTTCTCAGGTCACCCTCTACCTTATATGACCTCTCTATTATGTCTCTTATCTTTGCTATCTCTTCATCTGTGAGGGTGTTTGTCCTTTTATCAGGGCTTATGCCTGCCTCAGAGAGGATTTTATTAGACAGTGATCTTCCAATCCCGTAAATATATGTTAATGCTATCTCAATCCTTTTTTCCCTGGGTATGTCAACACCTGCAATCCTTGCCAATCTATACCTCCTTAACCCTGTTTCTGTTTATGTTTAGGGTTTTCGCATATAATCCTTAGTATGCCTTTTCTTTTGATTATCTTGCACTTATCGCACCTTTTCTTTACTGAAGGCTTTACCTTCATGATGACCTCCTACTTGACCCTATAGATTATTCTGCCCCTTGTCAAATCATAAGGAGAAAGTTCAACTACTACCTTATCCCCCTTTAAAATCTTTATATAGTGCATCCTCATCTTGCCTGATACATGGGCAAGTACTTTATGACCGTTAGGGAGCTCTACCCTGAACATGGCATTAGGCAAAGGCTCTATTACAGTCCCTTCAATCTCTATTCCTTCACCTTTTGGCATAATCCCTATATCTTACTTAAGACCTCAGGCCCTTTATCTGTAATGGCAATGGTATGCTCGAAATGAGCAGATAAAGAACCATCTTTAGTCACTGCAGTCCAGCCATTCTCTTTAATCATAACCTCACTTCTTCCCATATTTATCATAGGTTCAATAGCAAATACCATACCCCTTTTTAACCTAATACCCTTTCCTTTTTCACCATAATTTGGGACCTGGGGTTCTTCATGGAGGCTTGCGCCTATCCCGTGGCCCACAAATTCCCTTACTACAGAAAAACCTGCTGACTCTGCATGGTTCTGTATTGCATATGATATGTCATAGAGCCTGTTTCCTTCTCTTGTCTGTTCAATACCTCTATATAAACACTCTTCAGTAACCTTAAGGAGCATCTTTGCCCTATCAGAGATAACACCAACTGCCTCTGTCAGTGCGGCATCTCCATAAAATCCATCATACCTTGCACCAAAGTCAATACTTACTATATCACCTTCTTTTAACACACGGTCACCTGGCATACCATGTACTACCTCGTCATTAACTGATACGCAGAGACAGAAAGGATAACCATTATAACCTTTAAAGGCTGCCTTAATCTTCTTATCCTTTTTTATCTTTTCTTCACATATCATTTCAAGCTCTATGGTCTTGATGCCTTCCTTAATATAATCTTTCAGAAATAGCAGCATCTCCATTGCACAAATACTGGCAATCCTGATCTTTTCTATCTCAGACGGTGTCTTTATAATTATCATGACCTATTCGAATATATAAAGACACATCATCTCCTGCCCTTGATCCTCGCAGATTTTTTTACCAGTCCATCATAGTGTCTCAATATGAGATGAGACTCTATCTGCTGTATTGTATCAAGGGCAACGCCCACAACTATCAAAAGTGCAGTCCCACCAAAATAAAATGGGACATTAAACTTTTTTACAAGTAAAGTGGGTAAAACACAGACAAAAGATATATATAGGGCGCCTACCAGTGTTATCCTGGACAGTATCTTCTCTATATACTCTGATGTCTTTTTTCCAGGCCTTATACCTGGTATATAGCCACCATACTTCTTCATGTTATCTGCCACATTATCAGGATTAAAGACTATGGCAGTATAAAAAAAACAGAAAAAGATTATAAAACCTATATACAAGATCTCATGGAGCAGGCTACCTGGTGTCAATAGTTCTGCAAACTTTTTCATATATGGATGGGCTATAAAGCTTGCAATGGTTGCTGGAAACATAAGTATAGAGGATGCAAAGATTGGTGGTATAACACCTGCAGTGTTGAGTTTTAATGGCAGGTGTGTAGACTGTCCACCATACATCCTCCTCCCTACAACACGCTTTGCATACTGGACAGGTATCCTCCTCTGAGATGTCTCCATAAATAATATAAAGGCAACTACTACCAACATCATAATGATTATAAGCAACACAATAAACCAGTTCATCTCGCCTGAGCTTACAAGGCTCATTGTCCCAGCGATGGCATTGGGCATCCTTGCCACTATACCGGCAAAGATAATTAGAGAGATACCGTTTCCAATGCCCTTTTCTGTTATCTGTTCGCCAAGCCACATAATAAAAGAAGTCCCTGCAGTAAGGGTGATCATGGTCATAATCCTGAAACTCCAACCAGGGTTATAGACTACGAGTTCACCTGCAGCGCCTCTCATCTGCTCAAGCCCAACAGCAATACCAAAACCCTGTATAAGGCTTATGATTATTGTTCCATATCTTGTATACTGTGTTATTTTTCTCCTGCCTGCCTCACCTTCCTTTGATAACCTCTCCAGCGTTGGTACCACTACAGTCAATAGCTGCAATATAATCGATGCACTGATGTAAGGCATAATACCCAGGGCAAAAACAGAAAGTCTTTCAAGACCGCCGCCAGCAAACATATCAAAGAAACCAAGGAGTGTCCCTTTTGCCCTTTCAAATATCCCTGCCAGTACTCTTCCATCTATACCAGGGGTAGGTATGTGAACACCTATCCTGTATACGGCAAGCAGGGCAAGTGATATTAATATCCTCCTCTTAAGTTCAGGGATTTTTCCAATATTCTGGAAACCCCCCATTAACTCAGTACCTCCACATCGCCACCTGTCTTTTTGATCTTTTCAATGGCTGCTTTAGATGCCTTATGAACCTTTACCTTAACAGGAAAATCTATATCTCCGTTGGAAAGGAGCTTTATGCCGTCCTTTATTTTTTTTATGATTCCTTTTGCAAGAAAATCCTCCACAGTTATCACCTTTCCATAGTCTCTAAACTTCTCAAGGTCGCTAACCTTAACAATGGTATATTCCTTTCTAAAGGGATTCTTAAAACCCCTCTTTGGTATCCTCCTTGTAAGAGGCATCTGGCCACCCTCAAAACCTTTTCCTTTTGCCCCTCCGCTCCTTGCCCTCTGTCCTTTATTGCCATAGGTTGCAGTAGTCCCATGGCCTGAACCAGTTCCTCTACCTACCCTCTTCCTATTTTTTCTTGAGCCTTCAATGGGCTTTAGATCACTGAGTTTCATCTCTTATATTTCCTCCACAACCTTGACCAGATGGATCACCTTTTTTATCATACCCCTGATCTCAGGTGTATTCTTCACTATCCTTTCCTCATTTAACCTTTTAAATCCGAGGCTCCTTATTGTATCCCTCATATCCTTTGTGCACGATATTGTGCTTCGCACCCATTTAATCCTGAGCTGATTCACATTAAACCTCCTCGGCCTTTATCTTTCCCCTCTGTCTTAGGGCAACCTCTGGTGATTTGAGCATGGCGAGACCTTTTATGGTTGCCTTAACTACATTATGATAATTTCTCGACCCGTAGCATTTTGTAAGTATGTTCGTTATCCCTGCCACCTCAACTACAGCCCTGACTGCCCTGCCTGCTATAACACCTGTTCCTTCCTTGGCAGGCTTCATAAAGACCTCACTTGTGCCATATTTTGCCTTTATCTGATGGGGTATTGTACCTTTTGTTACTGGAACCTTGACAAGATCCTTTTTTGCCTGCTCTATTGCCTTTCTTATGGCATCAGGGACCTCATTTGCCTTGCCTAGTCCGTATCCCACCCTTCCATTACCATCACCTACAACTACTATGGCGCTGAAACTAAATCTTCTGCCACCTTTTACGACCTTTGCTACCCGATTTATATATACCAGTCTATCTTGCAGTTCTACGCCTTCAAGCTCTAAACCTTTTTTATCGACCAATATGAGACCTCCTGTTTAGAATAAAAGACCTGCCTCTCTTGCAGCATCACCTAAGGCTTTGACCCTTCCGTGATATTTAAAGCCGTTTCTGTCAAAAACAACATGTCTTATACCCAGTTCAATAGCCTTTTTTCCAATATATTCCCCTACCTTTTTTGCTGCCTCTATATTTCCACCAGATTTAATCTGTTCCCTAATCTCTTTATTTAAAGTAGAGATACCTGTTATTGTTCGGCCTTCCTGGTCATCTATCAACTGAGCATATATGCCCTTCAGGCTTTTATAGACACACAGTCTGGGCTTGTCTTTGGTGCCAGAGATCTTCATCTTTATTCTCTTTTTTCTCTTTAGCCTTGCCTCAATCTTTTCTTTTCTCTCCATCTTCTACCTCTTATTTCCCGCTTTTACCAGCCTTTTTCCTTAAGACCTCACCAGCATATTTTATACCCTTATTTTTGTATACATCTGGCTTTCTCAATCCCCTTATCTTTGCAGCAACCTGACCAACAAGCTCCTTGTCTATACCCCTTACTGCTACAAGCGTCTGTTTGTCAACCTGTGCTGATATGCCAGGGGGCAAAGGGAACTGTATGGGATGAGAATAACCGAGATAAAATACAAGATTATTTCCCTGCATCTCTGCCCTGTAACCGACACCTATGATCTCAAGTTTTTTCTCAAAGCCCTTATCTATTCCCTCAACCATGTTGGAGATAAGTGTCCTCATAAGTCCATGGTAGCTTCTTATCTTCTTATCATCACTTGACCTTTTAACATAGACAACTTTACCGTCTATCTCTACTGATATACCCTCGAGAATTGGTCTTTTAAGTGAGCCCTTTGCACCTGTTACATGGACTTCACCATCTCTGACCTCTATTTTTATTGATTCAGGGAGAGTAATAGGTTTTCTTCCGATCCTTGACATAAAACACCTCACCAGACCATCAGGAGAGGTTCCCCTCCGATTTTGTTTTTTCTTGCATTCATATCTGTCATGAGACCCTGTGATGTAGAGATTATAACAAGGCCAAGCCTGCTTTTTAACCTCGAAATATCTCCTGTCTTAACATAAACCCTTCTACCTGGCTTACTTATCTTTTTAAGCCCTGTTATAACACTATTATTATTCTCATCATAGCTTATATAGATTTTCAGGAATTTTTTCCTGTTTTCATCTACAAAGACCTTACAATTTCTAATGTATCCCTCGTCTTTGAGTATCTTCGATATATTATACTTCATATTAGAATAAGGGACATCCACAAACTCGTGGCGTGCCATTATTGCATTTCTTATTCTCGTTAACATATCGGCTATAGGATCTACCATACCCATCAATGCCCCCTTACCAGCTTGATTTTACCACCCCAGGGATCTCTCCCTTAAGGGCATAACCCCTGAAGCATATCCTGCATATCTTGAATTTTCTAAGATAGCCTCTTGGCCTTCCGCAGATGGAGCATCTGTTTCTGGTCCTTACCTGAAACTTTGGGGTTTTGTTTGCCTTCTCTATCATAGCCTTTCTTGCCATCTACTCCTCCATCAGCTCCTGAAGGGCATACCCATAAGCTTTATAAGCTCAAACCCTTCTTCATCCGTCTTTGCAGTTGTAGTTATAGTTATGTTCATGCCTCTTATCTTATCCACCTTGTCATAGTCTATCTCAGGAAATATGATCTGCTCCCTTAAGCCAAGCGTATAATTACCCCTTCCATCAAAAGACTTGGGTGATACACCCTTAAAATCCCTGACCCTTGGCAGTACAATCGTAACGAGTTTATGGAAAAATTCATACATCCTCTCGCCTCTTAAGGTTACCATAGTACCTATAGGCATACCCGCCCTCAACTTAAAGGAGGCAATGGACTTCTTCGCCTTTGTAATGACAGGTTTTTGACCTGTAATGAGCATTATATCATTGGAGGCACTGTCGAGAACCTTAATATTCTGAATAGCCTCTCCAAGACCAATATTTACAACTATCTTTTCGAGCTTAGGTACCTCCATTATATTTTTGTATTTGAACCTCCTCATCAAAGCAGGAACAACCTCTTTTCTGTAGAATTCCATGTATTCTGTCTTCAAGTATTTCCTCCTACTTATCTATAACTTCATTACATTTTTTACAAAATCTTACCTTTTTACCGTCCTCGAGTATCTTCCTGCCAACCCTCACAGGTTTTGAACACTTTTCGCAATAGATCATCAGGTTTGATATATGTATAGGGCTTTCTCTCTCCATTATACCGCCTTTTGACTTCTGGCTCGGCTTTACATGCCTCTTTATCATATTAACCTTTTCAACTACAGCCCTATCTTTTTTCTTTACTATCTTCAAGACCTTGCCTGTCTTACCCTTATCCTTACCAGTTGTTACCATAACAAGGTCGTTTTTTCTGATTTGATAATGCTTTTCTTCCATATCTACCTCAAAATGAACTTTTAGCCTTAAGCAGTCTGCTTAGGTGTTCTTTGACCTTTTTAATCGACTTCATACAACTTCAGGCGCCAGGGAGATAATCTTCATGAATTTTTTTGCCCTGAGTTCCCTTGCCACAGGCCCGAATATCCTTGTGCCGATTGGTTCATTATACTGATTTATGATAACCGCTGAGTTATCATCAAACTTAACATAAGACCCGTCAAACCTCTTAATTTCTTTTTTTGTTCTTACTATAACTGCTTTAACAACATCGCCTTTTTTCACTTTAGAGTTAGGTATAACCTCCTTTACAGAGGCAACTATTATATCACCCACTGTCCCATATCTCTTCCTTGAGCCACCAAGTATCCTGATGCACCCCAGTTTTTTTGCCCCTGAATTGTCTGCTACCTGAAGTTTAGTTCTCTCTTGTATCATCGCTTATTACCTCTTCCTGCGCTAACATAGGCTCTTCTCTTTTAATGATATCCTTTACCAACCATCTCTTCTCTTTACTCAAAGGCCTTGACTCTACTATCAATACCTTATCCCCTATTGAACACTTGTTCTGCTCATCATGCGCCTTATATCTCTTCTTTGTCTTTAAATATTTATGATATTTTGGATGCTTATGGAATTTTTCCACCTCCACAACAACTGTTTTATCCATCTTGTCTTTTACAACAATCCCAGTCATCTTTCTTTTATGAGCCACCCTTTTTAATTCCATGCCTACCCCTTTGACTCCTTTTGTCTCAAAACAGTCTCTATTCTTGCAATATCCCTTTTTAAAAGCCTCATCCTCGCAGTATTCTCTAATTGTCCGGTAGAATGTTGAAATCGAAGATTAAAAATCTCCTCCTTTATATCCCTCTTCTTTTTCAAAAGTTCTTCTATTGTAAGTTCTTTAATTTCCTTTGCCTTCATTTTTCCTCGCTTCTTACAACGAATCTTGTCTCTATTGGGAGCTTATGTGATGCAATCCTCAGTGCCTCCCTTGCCTTATCTTCAGGGACACCCTTTATCTCATATATAATCTTACCTGGCTTGACAACAGCAACCCAGCCTTCATTCGGGCCTTTTCCTTTTCCCATCCTTGTCTCTGCTGGTTTTTTTGTAATGGGTTTATCAGGAAATACCCTTATCCATACCTTACCTGCCCTCTTGACATACCTCGTAAGGGCAATACGGGCCGCCTCAATCTGTCTTGCCGTAAGAATACCACACTCAAGAGACTGCAAACCAAAGTCGCCAAAGCTTATCTCATTTCCCCTGCTGGCGACCCCCTTCATCCTTCCTTTTTGTTGTTTTCTGTATTTAACCCTTTTTGGCGCAAGCATTATATTGTCTCCTGATAGATTTCACCTTTGTAGATCCACACCTTGATCCCAATTACACCATATTTAGTTGAAGCAACAGCAAAACCATAGTCAATATCTGCCCTTATTGTCTGGAGGGGAACCCTACCCTCTCTATACCATTCTGTCCTTGCCATCTCTGCACCCGCCAGCCTTCCTGAACACATGGCCTTTATACCTTTAGCACCAAATTTCAGTGCCTGTGACACATTCCTCTTCATGGCCCTTCTAAAGGATACCCTTCTCTCGATCTGTAATGCTATATTTTCAGCAACGAGCTGGGCATCTGTCTCAGGCCTTTTGACCTCATTTATATTAAGTATTACTTCTTTTTCTGTCATTGACTGGAGTTCTTTTTTTAAAACCTCAACCTCAGCCCCTTTTCTACCTATCACAAGACCAGGTCTTGCAGTATGTATGTTCACCTTAACCCTTTTGTCTTTATTGGCTGCCCTTTCTATCTCAATCTTTGATATCCCTGCCTGATAGAGTTTTTTCTTTAAAAACCTTTTAATAGCCATATCCTCAAGCAAGAATTTTGCATAGTTCTTAGAGGCAAACCATCTTGAATCCCATGTCTTTATTGTCCCAAGTCTGAAGCCTACAGGATTTGTCTTTTGACCCATTTAACCTCCAAATATTATGATTCATCCAATACCATAGTTATATGGCTCATTCTCTTTCTTATCTTTGTGGCCCTGCCCATTGCCCTAGGTAGAAATCTCTTCATCGTAGGCCCGGCATCAACCATCACATTTTTTACATAGAGATTGTCTACATCTATATATTTGTTCTGTTTTGCATTGGCTATGGCGCTATTAAGAAGCTTCTTCAATATAAAAGAGGCCTTTTGAGGCATAAAGGATAACATACCAAGGGCCTCATTGACATTTTTCTTTTTTATCAGTTCCCCTACAATCCTGACCTTTGTTGGGGATATCCTTATCATTCTGGTCTTTGCAATAATCTCCATTTTTAATCCTTCCTCTTTACAACCTTTGCCTTTCTGTCGCCTGCATGACTATGAAAGGTCCTTGTAGGGGAAAATTCACCTATCTTATGGCCCACCATTTCCTCAGTCACAAAGACAGGTATAAACTTTTTTCCATTATGCACTGCAAATGTCAATCCTATGAAATCAGGAATAATCGTGGATTTCCTGGACCAGGTTTTTATAACCTTTGAGCTTTTTGAACTCTTTGCCTCATATACTTTTTTTAGAAGTTTTTCTTCTACAAATGGTCCTTTTCTTAAAGACCTTCCCACAGATACCTCCTAATCTCTATGTTTTATTATAAATTTTTCAGTTCTCTTATTCTTTCTCGTCTTTAAACCTTTTGCAAGCTGACCCCATGGCGAACATGGATGCCTGCCGCCTTTTGACCTGCCCTCACCACCGCCTAAGGGATGGTCAACAGGGTTCATTGCTGCCCCTCTCACTGTGGGTCTCACACCCATCCATCTATGCCTTCCTGCCTTTCCAATGGATATATTTTCATGTTCTATGTTTCCTACTTGTCCGATTGTGGCCATACAGGCAAGGCTTATAAGCCTTACCTCTCCAGATGGCAGTCTTACATGACCATATCCACCCTCTTTGGCTATAAGCTGTGAGTAATTACCTGCACTCCTTGCAATCTGACCACCTTTCCCAGTCTTTAATTCCACATTATGGATAAATGTGCCAAGGGGTATATACTCAAGGGGCATGGCATTGCCTTCTTTTATATCTGTATCTGGTTTTTTACTGGATATAACTGTATCACCCACCTTTAGGCCAAGTGGTGCTATTATATACCTCTTCTCTCCATCTCTATAATTAATCAAGGCGATATTTGCTGACCTGTTTGGGTCATACTCGATACTGCTCACCTTACCTGGTATCTCAAACTTGTTCCTTTTAAAGTCTATTACCCTGTATTTCTTCTTATGGCCGCCGCCTATATGTCTTGTTGTTATTTTACCGGAGTGATTTCTGCCACCAGTTTTTTTCAGTTTCACAACCAAGGTTTTCTCAGGCCCTTTCCTGGTGATTTCATCATAGGTAAGGACACTCATGAATCTCCTTCCAGGGGAGGTTGGCTTATATTCTCTTGTTCCCATTATGCACCTTCAAAGATTCCTATTTTATCTTTTGGACTTAATTTAACAATCGCCTTTTTCCAATCAGGTCTTTTCCCAAAAAATCTACCTAGACGCTTTTTCTTTCCTTCCACAACAGAAATCTGTACAGAGAGCACCTTTACTTTAAAGAGTTTTTCAACGGCCTTTTTTATCTCTATCTTGTTGGCATCTCTGTGCACCTCAAAGACATACTGGTTTCCGTTTTCTTTTAATAGAGTACTCTTCTCTGTTATGATTGGCCTTAAAACAATATCATATTCATTCATGGCGCAAGTACCTCTTCTATCTTACGGAGCGAATCAAGGGTCAGGATAAGCTGCTCATGCCTTATGATATCATAGACATTCAATCCCTCTACCCTTAGTATCTTTGTATAGGGTATGTTCCTTGCAGATTTCTCTATAATTTCGTCTTTACTGGCTATAACAAAAAGTGGTTTGGTAAGGTTCATATCTTTTAAGATACCATTAAATGTCTTTGTACTTATCTCAGCTAATTCAAGTTTATCGAGGACCTTCATCTGTGAGTCAGTAAATCGGATTGTAAGGGCAGACCTCAATGCGCTCTTTCTTACCTTCTTGGGGAGGCTGTAACTATAATCCCTCGGATGAGGACCAAAGACAACACCTCCTCCTACCATCAGGGGTGATTTATAGCTTCCCTGCCTTGCCCTTCCTGTTCCTTTCTGTCTGTAAGGCTTCTTGCCGCTACCTTTTACCTCTTTCCTCGTTTTTGTAGAGGCTGTGCCCTGTCTTCTGTTTGCAAGTTGCATCTTTATTACATCATGGATAAGATGAGGTTTAACATCACAGTTAAAGATCTCATCCTTTATCTCAATCTCACCTATTTTTTCT
>JAOAHW010000236.1 GCA_026415015.1 Syntrophorhabdaceae bacterium | reverse complement strand
TTGCATACTGTTTATAATAGCCTCCTCTACTGACTTTTCAATGATAAGTATATTTAAGACCCCGTCAACAAGATAGGGCTTTATGATGCTCCTTGCCATCCTCTGCCTTATATACTCTGTTATAATATCAGGGTCCCTTGTAGAGAAGGCAATATCTGCTGTTGCCTCAAGTATGGAGACGAGGTCCCTTATGGATACCTGCTCCCTTAAGAGATTCTGGAGGATCTTCTGTATTATGCCCACATTGACCTGTGCCTGTGAAAGCTCCTCTATGACCTTTTGATGGGTGGCGCTTACAGTATCTATTAGTTTCTGGGTCTCCTGCCTTGTTAAAAGCTCATGGGCATTGTTTCGGACTATCTCTGTCAGGTGGGTTGCTATGATTGTGGCATGCTCTACCACTGTGAAACCCTGGGCTGCATATTTTTCCTTATCTTTTTCCTTTATCCATACAGCATCAAGACCAAATACAGGCTCCTTTGTAGGTATACCATCAGCTATGACACTCTTTTCATCCTGTCCCATAGCCAGTACATGGTTGATGAGGAGGTCTCCCCTACCAACCTCTATACCCTTTAAAAGTATGAGATATTCGCTCGATTTTAGCTGAAGATTGTCCCTCAATTTCATAGGAGGTACCACAATGCCCAGTTCATAGGCAATCTGTTTCCTCATGGCCTTTATCTTATCAAGGAGCTCTCCATTTTGTTCTGCATCCACTATGGGTATAAGGGCATATCCTATCTCCAGCTCGAGCATTTCCATGGGCTGGATAAGGGACTTTTCCTCTGACTCTTGAGGTGCTACAGCAACAGGGACTGATGCAATTTCTCTTTCTCTTTGTTTTTTCATGAGGTGACCCATCCCAAAGGCAGCAGAGGAAAGTATAAGAAATGGGAAAAGGGGTATACCAGGGACCATACCAAGGCAGAGTATTATAACCGAAGCAAGCATCATAGCCCTGGGCTGGGTTAGCATCTGCTTTAAGACATCCTTGCCAAGGTTTGACTGGCTTGCTGCCCTTGTGACTATAATACCAGCAGCTGTGGATGTGAGAAGTGCTGGTATCTGGCTCACAAGGCCATCTCCTATGGTAAGAATGGTATAAATGGAGAGGGCATCAGTAAAACTCATATCCTTCTGGACAACACCGATAATCAATCCGCCGACGATATTCACGAATATTATTATTATCCCTGCTATTGCATCGCCCCTGACAAATTTGCTTGCACCATCCATGGCGCCGTAAAAATCTGATTCAAGCTCTATCCTCTCCCTCCTTGCCCTTGCCTCTGCATCATTAATGAGTCCTGCACTTAAATCTGCATCAATACTCATCTGCTTACCAGGCATAGCATCAAGGGTAAACCTTGCTGCCACCTCTGCAACCCTACCTGCACCCTTTGTTATAACCACAAAATTTATAACTACCAGTATTAAAAATACAACAGCTCCTACTACATAGTTGCCTCCCACAATAAAGCTACCAAAGGCCTTTATTATCTTTCCTGCTGCTGCAGCACCCTCATCACCCCTTACGAGTATAATCCTTGTTGTGGCTATATTTAAAGAGAGCCTGAAGAGTGTGGTAATAAGGAGTATAGATGGGAAGACAGAAAAATCAAGGGGTTTCTGGATATACATACCTATAAAGAGTATGAGGATGGAGATAGATATACTGAATGTGAGTAGTATATCTATCAACAAGCTATTTAGGGGGACTATCATAATAAGTATGACAAAGACAATGGAAATGGCTATTATTACATCGCTCTTTTCCTTTATATTCTCCAGGACATTAACCATATAATAACCCCATCCTGTTCTTCTGTTTATAAACATAGGCAAGGAGTTCTGCCACAACTACATAAAACTTCTCAGGTATAAACTGACCAACCTTTACAGAAAAGAATAATGCCTGGGCAAGGGGTTTATTCTCCACTATTGTGACCCTGTGTTCCCTTGCTACATCTTTTATCTTCTGTGCAATAAAACCTGCTCCCTTAGCAACTACCTGAGGGGCAGGCATCTTACCAGCTTTATATGTAAGGGCTACTGCATATGTAGTAGGGTTGGTTACTACCACATCTGCAGTCTTCACATCCTCTATCATCCTCCTTCTTGCCATCTCCCTCTGGATGCTCCTAATCCTTGATTTTACAAGGGGATTACCCTCTCTTTCCTTATACTCTTCTTTAATCTCTTGAGGGGTCATCATAAGGTCTTTTCTATGCTGCCACCACTGAAATAAAAAGTCCAGGCCTGCTAAAAACAGTAGAACAATGCATACCTTAAGGGTAAGTATAAAGGCTGTCTTACCCATATACTGCACTATAAAATTGACATCCTTGCTATGGAGGGAGAGTAGCTCAGGAAGCTCTTTAACAATTATGGAGTATGCAATATAACCAAGTATAAATATCTTTAGTATTGCCTTCAAGACCTCGACCCCTGACCTCTTAGAGAATAGTTTCTTGATACCTTTTAAAGGGTTAAGGACCTCTACATTGAACTTCAGTGCCTCAAGACTCCACATAAAACCTGTCTGCAGGAAACTGCCGAGTATTGTTATTGTAACAAGTATGCCAAATATAGGCAGGATAATCTTGAGACCATTAAAAAAACCAAGATGGAGAATCTCCTGGATGTTATCCATATTCACATCGAGATTTATGTTTCTTACATATTCACTGTATATCTTGAACATCTCTTCAAATCCTCGAGACAAGGAAAAATAGAGAAATATAGTGAGAAAGAGTATTAAAAAACAGGTGGTCAGTTCCCTTGACTGGGGGACCTGGCCCTTTTTCTTTGCATCCTCAAGGCGTTTTTCAGTGGGCTGTTCTGTTTTTTCCTGGAATGTATCTGCCATATACTATACCAAAAATCTCATAATTTTTAAGATCTCAGGTTCCATACCATTGAAGAGTGCAGTAATAGCAGTAACAGTTATACTAAGGGAGAAGGATAAAACAAGCATGGCAATGAGTACCTTTACAGGCAAACCCTCTATAAAGACATTTATCTGAGGGATGAGCCTTGAAAGCAGACCCAGGGCCAGTTCAACAATGAATAGCGTCACAGTAAGGGGTGCGCTGATCTTAAGACCAACAGAGAATATCCTCCCTGTCATTTGAATTATATAACTCAAAAGATTATTATTTAATGCTACTCCGCCAAGAGGGATTTCTTTGAAGCTCACAAAAATACTCCTTATCAGTGTATGGTGGGCATCTATTGCAAAAAATACCAGTATGGTCAGTAAATTTTTAAACTGTTCTAAGACAGAGACCTGGGACATGGTAATTGGGTCCATAAACCTGGCAAAGGAAAAACCAACCTGAAGGGATGCCATCTCTGCAGCGGCAAATACCATCATAAAGAGTGCCCTCACAAAAAAGCTTATTGTCAATCCTATGAAAATCTCTTTTAATATAAGGACGGCAAGGTAGATGGTATTATATGGGACATCCATCCTTGGACCCCCAAATTCAAATATTATATAGGATAAAATAAGGGACAGACCTGCCTTATAGGGCATTGATATAGCCCTTGTGGCAAATATGGGTAGTAGCCACAGGATAGACAATATCCTGAAGAATATAAGGACAAATCTCTGTATATCTGTACTCAGATCAGGGGTCATTATCTCACATATACTGGTATATTAGTTATAAGATTTATGGTGTAGCTAACAATAATATTCAACATCCAGGGAAACAAAACCAAGATACATGCACTGATGGCGAGTATCTTAGGAACAAAAACCAGTGTCATTTCGTGTATCTGTGTGGCAGCCTGAAAGATGCTTATAAATAGTCCAACAACCAGGGATGCAAGAAGCACAGGCGCCATTATAATTAGTGTCGTCCTTATAAGTTCTCTAAATATCTGGATAATAACATCATATCCCATAGTATCCTCCTTATTTTATAGTAAAAGTTGCACATCCTAATATCCACAATCAGTAAAACCCCTTGATTAGAGAATTGACAAGGAGATTCCATCCATCCACAAGGACAAAGAGCATAAGTTTAAAGGGTAGAGATATATAAATCGGAGGCACCATCATCATACCCGCAGACAAAAGCACGCTCGCTATCACTATGTCTATAACAAGAAAGGGTATGTATATTAGAAAGCCTATCTGGAATGCCTTTTTAAGTTCGCTTATGGCAAAAGCAGGCACCAGTATCTTCATTGGTATCTCTTTTTCACTCTTTGGTCTTGACAGTCCTGCTACATTCATAAATAGTGCGAGGTCCTTCTCCTTTGTATATTTGAGCATAAATGCATTTAATTCTTTTGATGATTTCTCAAAAAACTCATTAAACTCTATTCTTTTTTCCATATAAGGGGAAAGGGCATGGGTATATACCTTTTCATATGTAGGGGCCATAATAAAAAAAGTCAAAAATAAAGAT
>JAOAHW010000224.1 GCA_026415015.1 Syntrophorhabdaceae bacterium | reverse complement strand
TATATCACTTAAGTTTTCCACCTCCCTGATTATGGATGAAAGGGTCAAAGACATATTCGTGCCAGTATCTCCATCCGGTACAGGGAATACATTTATTTTGTTCAATCTATCACGGTTTTTATAAACCATATCTGCACCGGCGATCAGGATCTGTCTAAATCTTTTACCATTTAAATATAGTATAGCCATTATTACCTTTGCATTTAGGAAAATTGCTTTATCTAAAAAGAAGACTTATAGCATTAATTTCTTGATTTTTAAACTATTTTTTACTAAAGAACATGGCTTTTTTGCAAAAGACCTCACTTTATAGGTTGATTTTGTTCTATGAACCTTTTTATTGTTGTGGCCACTTCTTCTGGCTTTTCAAGCATCAACATGTGCCCTGCATCTTCTATAATAAGAAGCTCAGAGTTTTTTATATGGGTTTTCAGGTATGCAGAGTACTTTGGTGGGGTTAGTATATCATCCTTACCGCAAACAATAAGTGTGGGAGATATAATAGAATTTAATTTATCCATAAAATTGAAACGATCACATGCGTAAAAATCCTTATAAACAATTTCTTCTGGGCATTTTATGGTCTCATTATAATGAATTCCTATCAAAACCTCATGTGTTTTATCAGAAAAAGCAAGTTTTATAATCTCCTTTAGTGTCTTTTCCTTATCCTTTATAATACCTTCAAGGATCTGTGGTAAAACCTTAAGCCTTGCACCTGTTCCTAATAGTATAAGCCCTTTTAACATATCTGGATACTCACTTGCAAAGGACATGGCAATAGCCCCTCCTAAGGAATGACCTGCCATATATGAACCTTCAAGGTCTGAATCTTTGATGGCATCAAAGATTACATCCCTATATCCCTCAATAGAGTCACAGCCACTACCTGGAGACCTTCCATGTCCAGGCAGGTCTAAAAGTATCACCTCCACAGAGGTGATAAAATAATTGAGCATATTATCCCATATGCGATTATTCAATCCTGCTCCATGGATAAATATGATTTTTTCGCCTGCCCCAAATCTCTCTATATTTAATTTCATGACCTTCCTTTTCTGTCCTTTTTATAATCGATGAAATCTTTTATTAGTATTGAGCTGATTATATCACAGATTAAGACCCATAAAAAGCATTCTGAAATAATAAATGCCCAGAATATAAAATCCTTGAAAAATATATAAAGGTTAAGAAAAAAAAGTTGAAATTTTCATCTCAATTGTGAATATTTAAAGGCATCTATAAATTATTAGAGAGGTAAAAATGAAAAATCTTCTTGATGGTATTGAAGAGATACTCCTTATGGGACCTGGCCCTTCGTGTGTGCCTGAAGAGGTCTATAAAGCCTTAAGCAAAAAGACCCTTGGACATCTTGACCCTTATTTCCTTGAGATTATGGAAGAACTCAAGGATATGTTACGGAAGATGATGAATACAAAAAATAACCTCACCATCCCTATATCAGGGACAGGGTCTGCAGGCATGGAGACATCATTTGTAAATCTTATAGAGCCTGGTGATCGTGTATTGATACTTTTAAATGGTGTCTTTGGCATGAGGATGCAGGATGTTGCCACAAGGCTCGGTGCCCATGTGGATGTACTTGAATTCCCTTGGGGCAAATCGGTTATCCCTGAGGTTGTTGAGAAAAAGGTAAAAGAGAATTCATATAAAATAGTGGCAGTAGTCCATGCTGAGACTTCAACAGGGGTAAGGAATCCAGTTGACGAGATAGGAGATATTTTAGGAGACAGTGAAACTATATATCTTGTTGATTCAGTTACAGGATTAGGCGGCATAGAGGTAAGGATGGATGACTGGAATATTGATGTGCTCTATAGCGGGACACAGAAATGCCTCTCCTGTCCACCTGGGCTTGCACCTCTTTCCTTTTCTGACAGGGCTATGGCAAAACTAAATGCAAGAAAGACAAAGGTGCCTAATTGGTATCTTGACCTGACTATGATCGCAAACTATTGGGGGCAAAACAGGGTATATCACCATACAGCACCTGTTAATATGCTCTATGGGCTCTATCAGGCCCTCTTTCTTATCCTTGAAGAGGGCCCTGAAAATGTCTTCAGGCGTCATTTGGACGCCCACAAGATGCTGGTTGCAGGGCTTGAGGAGATAGGACTTAAAATGCTTGTAGAAGAAAAATGGCGTCTACCTATGCTAAATGCAGTATGTACCCCAGATAATAAAGATGAGTTGTCTATAAGGAGACGCCTCAGGAGTGAACATAAGATAGAGATAGGTGGAGGGCTTGGGCCTCTTTCAGGTAAGATCTGGCGTATAGGATTGATGGGACATACAGCAAGGCAAGAAAATGTCTCAAGATTACTGAGGGCCCTGAAGAGTGTTTTGAGTTAAAAGTTTTTTGGTGCAGTCTATGCCCTGCCTATATCATCATCTTTGCCCATAGTTTTCCATAAGAGTACATCCATATCAGTTGACATGGCAGGTGTATAGCCTTTGTCTATTGACCTTATTCTTGTATCGTAAATCTCCTCAAGCTGAGGTAGAAAAGCCTTTACCTCCGGTGTATTTTTGACCCTTTCGTTTATTATGTTTATCTGTTCACGGGCATTATCTATGTCCTCATTATTTATCGGGATACTATATAGCATATTGAGTATCTCCATAAGCCTTACCTTTGCTACATAGTCCTCCTCTATGATAACATACTGGGGTATGGAGACTATAAAGACAGTGGCATCTATGCCTGATTCTGCAGCCCCTTTTGTAATAAGATTTACAATACTTGATGGACCATGGTAGACAATAGGCAAGGCATTTACCCTTTCAATATCTTTTAATGCTTTTTCTCCCATACCATAACCGCTTATAATCAGGGGCCTGGTATGGGGAACAGTATCATACATGCTCCCAAGGAGAATATATCTTGTTGCTTTTATTTTTTTCAGTAGCCTCATAACAGAGAATATAAAGTATTCTGCATTTGTGTGGGGTTCTAAGGAGACGAAGAAGAATTAGGTCACCCTGTCCCTCTCTTTTTGCAAGTTTAACAGTGGTGTTGGGCTGTCTCTTATACACATCT
>JAOAHW010000223.1 GCA_026415015.1 Syntrophorhabdaceae bacterium | reverse complement strand
GTATCTGAGTGTTAAATCATCGCCTTCGAGAAATGCACACCTTGCCCTTTTGCCGAGCCTTTCACAGAGATGATTGAGTACTGTCTCTATGATATGTTCAGGTGATGCGCTTGAACTCAAAAGATGGACTATCTCGAGGATGTCACCAAAACCTTTTATGTTTCCTTCATTGTCTTCAATCCTTATATGGGTATCCACTGTTTTTATGGTAGCACTTTTTTATCTCGTGGACAACAGGGAAGTTTACAGTAATCACCATTTATTGAACATAAAAAATAATGCACCTATAATCATGAGAAAGGCCACTATATAATTCCATCTTATACCTCTTTAGTGTTATTGTCCTCATCTATACCCCAAATTTTATTATTTTTTCTTTTTTGTAGGATTTGAATCGCTGAATAAATACTCATATTTTAAAGGATTGCATATCTGGCCTTTATGGTAGGCGCGACGGGTATTGAACCCGTGACCTCTACCGCGTCAAGGTAGCGCTCTCCCACTGAGCTACGCGCCTGTTTAATATAGTGGAAATTTATATCAATTAGTGTTTTCCTTTGTCAAGATAAACTTTTTTTTCAAGTTTATCTGGATGAACTAATTTTTTATTGATTTTATATACCTTTTGATTTTATATTGCATATGAAAAATATCACAAATCAAATATGAGATAAAAAAACATAATATTCAGGAGGCAGGCAATGGAAGAGATTGGAAGGCAAATTTTCTGGAATGTTGGCGGAGGGGCGAGATGGATAACATACGCCCTTATGGTCATAACATTCATTGCGCTCATTATTGGCATCAAGAAGAGATATGCCATGTGGAAGATAGGCAAACCTACTAATTTTAACTTTAAAGACAGGCTTGGCGAGAGAATAAGTTATTTTATTGCAAACGGAATCTTTCATAAATCCATCCTCAGAGAGGCCTTTCCAGGTTGGATGCATTTCTTTATATTCTGGGGATTCCTCATACTTGCCATAGCAACTGCCCTCATTGCCATACAGGATGACGTAATCAGATTGATCTTTGGTGTCGAGTTTATAAAAGGTAACTTCTACCTTATATTCTCTTTCCTCACAGACCTTGCAGGTGCTGTTGCCATAATAGGCATCCTTATGGCTATGTATCGCCGTTATATTGTTAAACCCACAAGGCTTGACAACAAGCCTGATGACCTGATTGTACTCCTCTGGATACTTGCAGTCCTCGTGACAGGATTTTTAGTAGAGGCTGCAAGGATTGCTGCAGATCCAAAACCCTATGAGGTATGGAGCTTTGTGGGCTGGGCTTTATCATCCATATTCCCGGCAGCAGAGAAAGGCACGACCTATATGCCCCATGCAGTCATGTGGTATATACATATGCTCCTATCCTTTGGTCTCATTGTATATATTGCATATTCAAGACTCCTTCATATAATCACATCATCCCTTAATATGATGTTCAGGGGTGTAGAGGACAGCCCAAGAGGGGCTATAGCACCAATTGAGGATTTTGAGAATGCCGAGGAATTTGGTGTAAATTCCATTGATGGTTTTACATGGAGACAGATATTTGACCTTGATGCATGCACAAGGTGTGGAAGATGTCAGGATCTCTGTCCTGCCTATAACAGCGAAAAGCCATTATCTCCAAAGCAGTTCATCCAGGACCTCAAGGCAGAGTGGGAAAGGGCAGCCCAGGGTAAAAAGACTGAAGATGGTCTCATTGATAATGTAATCCAAGAGGAGACACTGTGGTCTTGTACTGCCTGTCTTGCCTGCCAGGTAAACTGCCCTGTATCAATACCAACCTTTGACAAGAATATTGAGATGAGGAGGTATCTGACCCTCACACTAAGTAAGACAACATCAGAGACAAGGCTTCTGTTTAAGAACCTGCAGCAGAAGGTAGACCCATATGGCATGGGCAAGAGACAGAGGACAGAATGGTTAGAAGGTCTTGATGTGAAGATGATTGGTGAGGAAGAGGTAGAGTATCTTTACTGGGTTGGCTGCGTTGCCTCTCTCGATGATAGAAACAGAAAGGTGGCAAAGGCATTCTCAAAGATACTCACCACTGCTGGCGTATCATTTGGGATACTCGGACAGGAAGAGACTTGCTGTGGTGACCCTGCAAGGAGATGCGGTAATGAAGACCTCTATCTTGGTATTGCCCAGGGTAATGTAGAATTCCTCAAAGAGATGGGCATTAAAAAGATAATAACCACATGCCCTCACTGCTATCATACACTTAAGAATGAGTATCCACAGGTTGGCGGAGACTTTGAGGTATACCATCAGTCAGAATTTATATGGAAACTCATAAACGAGGGAAAACTAAAGGTCAACCCTGCTATAGAAGGCACCATAACATTCCATGACCCATGTTATCTTGGCAGGGTAAACAGGATATTTGAAGAGCCAAGAAATGTGGTTGCCAAATTAAAACAGGGTAGCTATGTAGAGATGGAAAGGAACTATGACAGGAGCTTCTGCTGCGGTGGTGGTGGTGGCAGGATCTGGATGGAGGAACACCACAAGAGGATAAACCACCTCCGTATTGATGAGGCCATCGCCATATCAGCAAATACAGTTGTGACAGCATGCCCCTATTGCCTTATCATGATGGAAGACGCCATAAAGGATAAGGAAAAGACAGAGACCATGAAGGCTCTGGACCTATCAGAGATTGTGGTAAAGGGTATGTAGTTTTAAAGGAGATATTTTAGATTATAAAAGGATGGGCATTGCCCATCCTTTTATATTTTGAGAGTCATGTTACTCCTCGAGAGTGATTGCCTCTACAGGGCATTCCTCTGTGCATGCACCGCATTCTGTGCAGAGTTCAGGGTCAACTTTTGCTGTGTCATCCACAGTAATGGCATCAGCTGGGCAAACCTCTGCGCATGCTCCACATCCTGTGCAGGCATCTTCATCAACTTTTGCAGGCATAGTCTTCCTCCTCATTTTAGTTTTTTAGAATTCCTAAACGAATCTAAGAAGAATGTCAATAAAAAAATTTTATTTGTTTTGTAACCTAATCATTTTTCTTGTCTTTTTTAGATGTTTTTGGTAGAAAATAAAACTTAAAATCAAGGAGGTATATACCATGCAGAAGAGATATTTACTGGCACCAGGACCAACAGCAATACCACCAGAAGTCCTATTAAAGATGGCCGAGCCCATTATTCACCACAGAAACCCTATGTTTGAGGCAGTAGTAGAAGAGGTGAGAGAGAATCTCAAATACCTGTTCGGTACAAAGAATGAGGTCCTGATCTTTGCATCCTCAGGGACAGGGGCAATGGAGGGCGCGGTTACAAATATGCTCTCCCCTGGTGATAAGGCTATTTGTGTAAGGAGTGGTAAATTTGGAGAGAGATGGGCAAATATCTGTAAGGCATATGGTGTGGAATCTGTAAATATTGATCTGCCCTGGGGTGATGAGCTTGACCCAGCTATTATTGAAAAGACATTAAAGGAACAACCAGGGATAAAGGCAGTGTATATGCAGGCTACAGAGACCTCTACAGGGGCAAGATTCCCAGTTAAAGAGGTGGCATCCATTGTGAAGAATTATCCTGACACTATCTTAGTTGTGGATGGTATAACAGGGATAGGCGTATTTGAATTACCCCAGGATGAATGGTGTATTGATGTCCTTGTTGGGGGTTCACAGAAGGCACTCATGCTTCCTCCAGGGCTTGCCTTTGCTGGTGTAAGTGATAAGGCATGGGGTTTCAATAAGAATTCAAAGATACCGAAGTTTTATTTTAACTGGCAAAAGGAATTAACAAACCTCCAGAAAAATCAGACCAATTTTACACCAGCCATATCCCTTATAATTGGCCTTCGTGAGTCTTTAAGGATGATAAAGGAAGAGGGACTTGAAAATATTTACAAAAAGTTCCATATCCTTGCCATGGCCACAAGAGAGGCAGCAAAGGCACTGGGTCTAAAGATATTTGCAAAGAATCCAAGCCCCGCTGTTACAGCCATCATTGCCCCTGAAGGCATAGATGGACAGGCCATATATAAGACCATGTGGAAAAAATATGGTGTTACTGGAGCAGGCGGACAGGACCAGCTAAAGGGTAAAATATTCAGGATTGCAACCCTTGGTTATGCTGATAAATATGATGTTATAACCGCTGTGGCAGCCCTTGAATTCACCCTGAGAGATCTCGGATATAAATTTGAGATGGGTGCCGGTGTGGCAAAGGCAATAGATTGCCTGAAAGATATATAATGGCTATAAAACCATTTATAGAACGGAAGGAGATAGAAGATGAAGATCCTCATTGCAGACCAGTTATCTGATAAAGCACTTGACATTCTTAGATCCAACAATCTTGAGGCAGATGTAAAAACAGGTCTTACAGGCGAACAGCTAAAAGGGATAATAGGGGAATATGACGCCCTTATAGTGAGAAGTGCAACAAAGGCAACAAGGGAGATAATAGAAAACGGGAAAAACCTAAAGGTCATTGGAAGGGCAGGTATAGGTGTTGATAATGTGGATGTGGCAGCGGCTACAGAAAAGGGTATTATTGTCATGAATACGCCACAGGGTAATGCCCTTGCAGCAGCAGAACACTCTATTGCCCTCATGTTTGCCGCAGCAAGGAAGATTGCCATTGCCGACAGGACCATGAAACAGGGCAAATGGGAAAAGAAGGCACTCATGGGTATAGAGATATACGAGAAGACCCTGGGTATCATAGGTATTGGAAATATAGGCAGTCTCGTGGCAGAGAAGGCACTGGCCCTTGGCATGAGGGTCCTTGCCTATGATATCTATGTATCTAAAGAATTTGCCGAGAGTAAAGGCATTGAACTTGTTGACCTTGACACACTCCTTAAAGAGAGTGATTTTATTGCAATACATGTGCCCCTTGTAAAAGACACAAGGAATCTTATCAACAAAGATACCATAGCAAAGATGAAAAAAGGGGTTATAATCATCAATGTGGCAAGGGGTCCCATAGTGAACGAGAAGGACCTCCTTGATGCACTGGAGAGAGGCCATGTTGCCTGCGCTGCCCTTGATGTCTTTGACCAGGAGCCACCGCCGCCTGATAATCCCCTTGTGCTTTCAGATAAAACAGTCTGCACACCCCATCTTGGCGCATCCACCAAAGAGGCACAGGATAAGGTTGCCATAGACATTGCAAACCAGATAGTGGATTATTTTAAAAACGGTGTTATAAAAAATAGTGTTAATGCACCATCTATATCCCTTGAGATGGCAAAAAAGATTGCCCCATACCTGAAGCTGTCAGAGCACCTTGCATCCATCCTCGCATCCATAACAGATTTTCCAATAAAATCTATTGAGATCCAGTATATGGGAGAGGTATCAGAGACTGACACAAAGATACTAACTCAGGGGATCATTAAAAATATCCTTACCCAACAACTTGAAGGTGTGAACTATGTAAATGCGCCTATTATTGCCAAGAGCAGGGATATAAAGCTCAAAGAGATAAAGAGTAAAGAATCAGAGGATTTTACATCCCTCCTCAGGATTACAGTAAGGGGTGAAAAGAACCAGAATACAGTAGAGGGTACATTGTTCGGCAAAAAAGAACCAAGACTAATAAAAATCAATAACATCTATCTTGAGGCAGACCTCAAGCGTAATATGCTCCTTATCTACAACTATGATAAACCAGGTGTTATTGCAAGTATAGGAAATGTGTTCTTTATAAGGGGCATAAACATAGGCGGTATGCATTTTGGTAGGGAGAGCATTGGAGGGCTTGCCATATCCCTCCTTGACCTCGATAAAGAGGTGGAAGACAATGTCATAAGGGAGATACAGTCCCTGCCCAATGTAATAGGGGTAAAAAAGATAGACCTGGGATAATGGCTTAAAAACATGCGGGGGCTATTTAGTGCCTCCGCATATATCCCTTTTTGGTTAATGATAATACTTAGGAATTTTTCTATTCCATGATTCATGGTGTAATCTTTGATTTCGACGGAACACTTACAGAACTCACCCTTGATTTCAAATTTTTAAGAGAAGAGATCTTAAAGATTGCAAAGAAGTTTGTAACCGAGAGAGTCTTAAATAGCCTGGATGGCTTCTACATTATAGAGATGATATACGAGATTGAAGGGCTTCTTGGCGAAAACAGCAGGTTGTTTTCACAGGAGGCATTCAAAAGGCTCGAGGAACTTGAGATAGAGGCTGCAGGAGGTAAAGGACTCTTTCCTTATACAAGGGATGTCCTTGATGGTTTAAAGGCAAGGGATATAAAAATAGGAATAATCACAAGGAGTTGCCTTTCTGTTATACATAAGGTGTTTCCTGATATTAATGATTACATCCATGGTGTATCCACAAGGGAACATGCAAGGTTTGTAAAACCTGATCCCAGACATGTAAAGCATATACTTGAGGTTATCTCTATAGAACCAGAAAATGCCATGATTGTAGGTGACCATCCCACAGATGTCACAGCAGGCAAACAGGCAGGTGCAAAGACAGTTGGTGTCCTCTCGGGGAGGACAAAAAGACATGCCTTTGAGGAGGTAGGTGCTGATTATATAATAGATGACATAAGGGATATACTGCCAATAATAGATAACATGCCTTTGGAAGGTCTATACCCCAGAAGAGGGATGGATTTGCCCCAAAGTTAAAGACCTCTCTAAAAGGGTCTTAAATTTATCCACATTCCATATGCCTTGCCTGAAAATGCTTTATAGGGTCTGATATCTCCTTGTTTATAAAGCATGATGGGTCTTCGGCAAGGTAATCACCGGATAGGGCATATGCCCTACCCCTGCAACCACCACAGATAACCCTGTATTTACACTCTCCGCATGCACCTTTCAATGTATTCTCTCTGTTCCTTAAGTTTTTGAATACCTCTTCCTTCTCCCAGATGTCTTTGAAGGACCTCTCCCTTATATTTCCTGCACTT
>JAOAHW010000216.1 GCA_026415015.1 Syntrophorhabdaceae bacterium | reverse complement strand
TGAAATTAATTCTTTCATCCAAAAGCTACCTACAGCTATAATAATGGCAGACAAAAGAGGAAAGATTTTATTTTGCAATAATATATTTACAGAGATGCTCGGATATAATCTTGACGAGATACCTGATTTAGATACATGGTTTAAAAAATCATTATCTGATTTAGACTATGCTAAAATAACTCACTATTTGAAATCAATAGATTTGAAAGCATCTTTAGAAAACCAATATTCTTATGAATTAAAAATAATATGCAAAGACGGCTCCATTAAATATGTATTACAGAGTGGTGTATACGTAGTGAACAGGAAAATTTTTATATACCACGACCTTACTGACCATAAGAAACAGGAAGAGTTGCTCAAAAAAAATGAGGCAATGTTAAGATCCATATTCGCATCGGTCCCTCTTGGAATATTACTTACAAAAAATGCCATCCCTATTTGGAGTAGCGAGAGTATAAAAAAACTAACAGGGTATACATTTGATGAGATAAAAGAGAAAGGTTTGGAGATATTATTTGAATGTGAAGACGATTACAATCTCTTAAAAAATACCATTCAGGAATCTATATTAAGGGGCGAGGGCATTGTTGTAGATACAAAAATTACAAAAAGTAATAAAGAGACTATTGACTTACATTTAAGTGCCGTGCCACTTGATCCTCTAAACCCATCAAAGGGCACAATTATTACTGCCCTTGATATAACTGCCCAAAAGGAAACTGAAAGGAATATACAGGAGAATGAAGAAAAATACAGGACTCTTTTTGAGGCTGCAAAGGACGCTATAATCTTGATAGATGTGAATAAAGACAGGATTATTGAATGCAATGATAGTGCCCTTGAAATGTTTCATTGTAAAAATGAGGATATTATTGGCAGCTCTATATTTAAGTTTATCCCTGAAAAACAACCTGATGGGAGTTACTCAAAAGAGATAATAATGGCCATGGTTAAAGACGTAATTAAAGGTAAACCCAAGTCTTTTGAATGCAGGCACATAAGGCCTGACCGGACCCTTTTTGATTGTGAGGAGAGCCTAAATGCCTTCAAGCTTAAAGATTCAACAATTATCATGTCTATAATAAGGGATATAACCTTAAGAAAAGAGCATGAAAAAATAGAAAAAAATCTATTTCAGGAGCTTGAAAATAAAAACATTGAACTAACAAATGCCAATATGGAGATAAAAGATTCCCAGGCAAGGATCATCCAGCAAGAAAAGCTTGCCTCTATAGGGCAGCTTGCAGCAGGCATTGCCCATGAGATAAATAACCCTATGGGATTTATTTTAAGCAATCTGAATACCCTTAAAAAATATACTGAGAGGTTAATAGATTTTGTTAATGCACAAAAAGATATAATAAAAAGACTTATTGAAGCCCAAAATATTGATTCAAAAGAAATTATAGAGGAACTATCAAAAAAAGAACGCTCTTTAAAGATTGACTATATTGTAAATGATGTCTTGAGTCTCATAGATGAATCTATGGAGGGTGGACAAAAGATCAAACAGATTGTCACGGACCTAAAAACCTTCTCCCATGCTGATAAATCATCATATGCAATGATTGATTTAAATAAGATAATAGAGAGTGCTCTAAATATTGTATGGAATGAGATAAAATATAAGGCCACAGTTGAAAAGGACTATGGAGACATACCGCCCCTTATGGGTAATGTAAGCCAGATAGGTCAGGTGCTTATGAATATTCTTGTAAATGCTGCCCAGGCCATCCAAGACAAGGGGCAGATAAATATAAAAACATGGCATGACAACGATGACATTTTTATTGCCATATCTGATACAGGACATGGTATCCCAAAAGACTTAATTGGTAAGATATTTGAACCTTTTTTCACCACAAAAGAGGTAGGGAAAGGAACTGGTTTAGGATTGAGCATTGCCTATGATATAGTTAGAAAGCATAATGGTGATATAACAGTTGATACAGAACCTGGTAGAGGCACTACATTTACCATAAGATTCCCTGTAAAAAAAGGTTAATTATGGAAGCCCCTAAAATTCTTTTTGTGGATGATGAGGAAAAGATCCTTAATGCCCTTAAGCGGCAGTTTCTTGAAGATGACATTTATATTATTACAACCACCGACCCTTTACAGGCACTTGAATTTTTAAAAAAAGAAGAGATATGTGTGTTGGTCTCTGATAATCTTATGCCAGGTATGAATGGGATAGAACTACTTTTTAAGGCAAGGTCTGTATCCCCTGATACAGTAAGAATAATGCTTACTGGTTATGTAGATGTTAAGGTTGTCATAGATGCAATCAACAGGGGTGCAATATATAAGTTTGTTACAAAACCATGGGATGATGAAGAGTTAAAGTCTATAGTATTTGACTCTATTTACCGTTATAAAACTGTTAAATCCATGAAAGAGGCAGGAGAAGATGACCTGTATTTAATTGCCCAAACTATAGAAATGAAGGACCGACATACAAAAGGTCACTGCGATAGGGTAGCAGAATATGCATTGATGATAGCAGATGCATTGAGTTTAGATGAGGCCATAAAGGAGGATATAAAATATGGGGCATGGCTTCATGACTGTGGAAAACTTGGGGTCCCAGAGAAAATACTCAACAAAAACAGCTCACTGTCGTATGAGGAGATGCACATTATAAAAAAACATACTGTTTGGGGTGCAGATGTGGCAAGCTCAGCAGGTTTTTCTGAAAGGGTCATAAATATTATACGCTATCACCATGAACGTTATGATGGAGGTGGTTACCCTGAAGGCCTAAAGGGAGATATGATACCGATAGAGGCAAGGATAGTAAATATAGCAGATATCTTTGATGTATTGACCTCAGATAGGCCATACAGGAAGAAGCTTTCTATAGATGAGGCAATTAGTATCATCGATAAAGACAAAGGTAAGGTATCAGACCCTGAATTAGTAGATATATTTATCAATCAAATTAAAAAAGGCTGAGATGACTGATAAAAATTCAAAAAAAGATATACCAAAAATACTCCTTGTAGATGATGAGATAAATGTATTGAGGGCTATAGAGAGACTCTTTATTGATGAAGATTATGAGGTATTTACAGCCACATCAGGGGATAAGGGATTAAAGATAATGGAAAATCATGAAATAGCAGTGGTCATATCAGACCAGAGGATGCCTGGTATGAGTGGGTCAGAATTTCTCATGCACGTAAAAGAGAAATCGCCTGATTGTGTAAGGATAGTCCTTACAGGCCATGCAGATATAGACTCTGCCATAGATGCTATAAATAAAGGAGGCGCCCATAGATATATAACAAAACCATGGAACAATGATGACCTCATAATAACTGTAAGAAGCGGTATAGAAAGATACAATCTTATAAAAGAAAACAGATACCTAACAGAGCTGACAAAAAAGCAGAATGAAGAACTTAAAAAATGGAGCAGCGAACTGGAACTGTATGTACAGGAACAGACCATTGAATTGACAAGAAAAAACCAGGAGCTTGCAGAATTAAATAAAAAGGTAAAAAAAGATTTTCAAAACTTTATTGTGACCATGTCTAACCTGATAGAATTAAGGGATAAATCAATGGCAAGCCATTCAAATAATGTCTCTGTCCTATCAAGGGAGATAGCAATGTTAATAGGTCTTAATGAAAAAGAGATAGAAATCATTACAATAGCAGGCCAACTACATGATATTGGAAAGATAGGAATCCCTGACCCTATACTCTTAAAGGAAATAGACAGTTTTAATGACTTTGAATTTAACGAGTATAAAAAACATCCTATCAGAGGACAATCAGCACTGGATATAAACGAAAACCTAAGAGAGGCCGGGACATTGATAAGGCATCACCACGAACACTTTAATGGACATGGTTTCCCTGATGGTCTAAAAGGAAGCAACATACCCCTTGGTTCAAGGATAATAGGGATTACCGATAGAATTGACAGATTAATGAGGACAAGGACCTTTGAGCAGACTATTGAGCATATCAAAAACCATGCTGGTAAAGATTTTGACCCTAAGCTTATTGATCCAACAGTTGATGCTGCAACAAGAATCAGAGATTCAATAATTCAGGGAGACCATGATATTGAGATTGAGTGTCACCCCAAGGACCTCATCTCTGGTATGATACTATCCAGAGATCTTATAAGTGGCACAGGTATGCTCTTACTATCAAAGGGGACAATAATTGATGAAAAAAGAATGGAGTCAATCAAGAGATATTATAGGCTTGATCCCCCTCTGACTGGTGTCTTTATATGGTCATCTTCAAAAAAGAGGGCTTTGTAAGAATGCCCTATTCTATCTTGCTTGCCCCTTTTGGTATCTTACTTTCTTCTGAGTAAATATATCCCCGCAATTCCATACATTCCTTTAGTCTCTTTTTGACCACCTCTTCCTTACCTGCCTTTCCCATATCAGCACTGTATCTGGCGGCAGCATCTTCGCATTCATACTTATCCTTTTTTACTGTCTGCATATCCTTATTCGGGTGATACCAATACATTGCCCCGCCACCACAACCAAATAAGGCAGGGGTTATTAAGACTAAAAGTATTAAAATGGCCTTAAAAGATTTAAAAGTCTTTTTCATAAAAAAACCACCTCCTTGAGTATATCAAGCATTTTTTACCCCTGATTTAGTTATACAGATATTTTGTCAGAAAAACCAGAAAAAAACCTGATGACGCTTGTAACGACTTTATCCCTTTATATGTTTTTTTCTCTTGGAAAAGACCTCAATGGCAGATTTTCCCTCGAGGGGACATTTATTCTCACATATACCACAGCCTGTGCATAAGTCCTCAACAATATATGGTCTTTTTAGTTTGACAGCCCTGCCTTTAAAGTCTATTTCATTTATCTCTTCAAATCTTATTGCCTTTCCTGTAACAGGACAGTGTTCTTCACATACAATACAGTTTATTTTTTTTGCATAGGGGAGACAGTGGTTTTTATCTAAGACAGCAACCCCTATAACACTCTTTTTTTTCTGCTCAAGAGGCAGGTTTGGTATGGCACCTGTGGGGCATACCTGACCGCAGAGATTACAGTTATACTCGCAGTAGCCGAGCCTGGGGATAATAACAGGTGTAAAAATTCCATAGATACCACTCTGCAACACTGATGGGTATAGTGCGTTTTTCAGACACACCTTTATACACTCACCACAGCGGACACATCTTTTTAGAAACTCCCCTTCCTTTTCCACACCTGGGGGTCGAAGTAGCCTCTCGTTATTAGAGGGCATGGTGAATTCAAAGACCTTTGATAAGGCAAATCCTGAAAAGATGCCAGTGAGAAATACCCGCCTTTCAAATATGGGCACAGGTTCTTGTTTTTGTCTATCAGTCCTTTTTAAAGAAAACTTTACCCGTTTAAATCCACATCTCAGTTTGCAATCCATACACAGGATACAGTCCTGTTTCTGTAGGACATCCCTGTCAAACCCTGTAGGGCATGTATCCCTGCATGTGCCACAGTCATTACAGAGCTTCAATGGTATCCTTCTGAATATGGATAGCCTCCCTAAAAGACCCAAAAGTGTACCTAAGGGACAGAGATTCCTGCACCAGTTTCTTGTCTCGTATCTCTCTAGAAAGATTATAAAAATAAGAAATGCAAAGGATACAAAGGCTAAGGGATAGAAGGTCTCCCTAAAGGGCAGTATATAATCGCTCAAGAACCTGTAAAAAAAATCAAGAAAATCCCTCTTATCGCCTATGGCATTATATAGTCCTGTCCATCCTGCCTTGACTGTCCAGCCCAAAAGGGGATAGATAAAAAAAGTTAATGCCCTCACAAGGATGGCTATGGGGTCAAAGATACCTGCTATGTTTACATTAAATAATGCGGCAGTCAGAAGCATGAGGAGTATATAGTATTTGAGCCTTGTCTTAAACAATCTTATCGGTGCTGTCTTTTTTATCTTTTTAGTGATTAGATCAATTAAAGTCCCCAAGGGGCATATCCATCCGCAGAAGAATCTCCCCAGGATAACTGTGAAAAGAATCATCATAAGACCTGGTAAAAGTATAAAAACAAATGTCTTTGCCGAGAGAATAAAACTCAGCACCACAAGGGGGTTTGCCCTGAAGAAGCTATTTATGGCAACAGATATCTCATCCTTGCCTCTGTATTCTGTCATGACAAAGAGGATGACGAATATGACAAGGAATATTATCTGGGATATGCGGGAAGGGTTAGTTTTCAATTTTTGCTATCTCAGAAACTCTTTTAGTTTTCTAATACTCTCTAAGGCATGTGCCTCACTATGGAACTCTGTGGTAAACCTTATGCCCCTTACATTACGGATAAAGGCCTTTAATTCCCTAAAGGGGAATGTCCCCTGACCCAGAGGAAGGTGGTCATCGGCACTACCATTATTGTCATGGATATGCATCTCCCTTATCCTTTCTCTAAGTGGGATAAGCCATTGTTCAAGGGGTTGTTTTGAAAACAGGTTAAAATGGCCTGTATCAAAGCAGAAATAGAGGTTTTTATCTTTAAAATGTCCAAAAAGCTCTATAAGGGTTGATGGTGTCTCTTCAAATATATTCTCAAGCATTATTTCCATATCTTTGCCTGCATGGGATAACACCTCACCCCAAGTCTGGATGCTTCCTTCAAGCCATAGTTGTTCATTGCCGTCAAAACGCCATCTGTCGTATCCAGGGTGACATACAACACCCTTTGCGTTGAGATGTTGCGCTACCTCCACTGCCTTCTTAATCTTATCAATTGTTATTCTCCTCACAGCCCTGTCATAACCACCTGGGCTCAAATCCATAAAAGGTGCATGGACAGTGCATTCAATACCTGCATCATAAAGAGACCTGCCCAGTTCTTTTACATCCCCCATTTTTATATCTTCCAGGAGGTTATTCTCAGTATAGACCTCTGCACCCACCTCAAGCTCCATTATCCTCTTTATGTTTTTAGACACCATTCTATAAGGCACATTTATAAAGACATCCATGTTATCACTCCTTGAAGATAAAATTTACAGGGTTAAGAGAAATTAAGCAACAGAAAAAACCTTCAGGATTATAGTCAGAGGCCTCTGATGTATAAAAGACATATTGTTTACGATGGAGAATAGTTTTTATATTGGATGTCAAGGGGCTGTAGTGGTATGATTTACTCGATATAATTGGTGATGGATAAAAAGGCTATGGATTTAAGGTCAATCTTTAGATTTATTTTTTTACTCCCTGTAGCATTTATTTTATGTACACTGGTTAGCAGCTTATATGTAGAGAAACCATTGCAAGGGGCTTCAGGTAATAGTACGTATCACCCAGGCCCTACTGACACAGCAGTTTTAATATGGGGTATTTTAACATATGGAAACCCACAAGAATCAAATACAATTATATCCCCAAGGCTTTGCCAGGGGGCTGACAGGGAAAATAGCATTATCTTTTATAATAACAGGAATGAACCATCCTGTACATTTAAAATAGAACTTGCCATCACCGAATATGAACAGATGAAAGGACTCATGTTCAGAAAGACATTACCTAAGAGAAATGGGATGCTCTTTATCCATAAAGATGAAGACTTCAGATACTACTGGATGAAAAATACCTATATACCCCTTGACCTTGTTTTTATAGATTCCAATCTCATGGTTGTAGATGTCTTCAAGAATGCAAGACCCCTCGACGAGACCACAATTGCCTCAAAGGCCAAAGCCCTTTATGTCCTTGAGATAAATGCAGGCGAGTCAGACATATGTAATATAAAAAAAGGGACAAGGGCAAAATTAAATATCCTAAAGCCATTGAATTGAACCCTTGGCAAGGGGTTTAAAGTTTTCCACAAATCTTGTGGATAAAATGTGGAAAAAATATAGCATTGTTCTTGCAACTTATTGTAGTTAAAACGGTTTTTTTATTTTGCCAACACCTTAAGCAATTCAAAAATTTGAATATTTTCAATGACATAAAAAATTGATTCAGAAATCTATGCCTTCTACAGGGGGGCCGCCTTTGTCGTATATATGGCTTATTTTTTTCATCTCTGTGGCTATATCGGCTATACTCAACAACTTAAGGGGTGCATCCCTGCCTGTAATAATTATATGTATCTCATAAGGGGGGTTTTTCAAGAAATCCATTACCATATCTATATTGATAAGACCATATTTTAAGGCCACAGTGAGTTCATCGAGTATAAGGATTTGATATACCTTTTTTGAGAGCGACTCCTCCATAAATAACCATGCCTTTTGTGCAAGTTTTATATGTTCAGACTTGTCATCGCCCTTAAAAAGAAAACCTCCACCAAAGGCATGGATATCTATAAATTCATTAAGAGGGGAAGGGACCCTGTGCTCACCTGAGCCATCTTGTTTTTTCATGAACTGTATCATAAGGGTCTTCATCTTATAGCCTGAGGCACGAAGTGCTATACCGAGGGCTGCAGATGTCTTACCCTTACCATCGCCAGTGAACAAGATTATCATATCTACCTTAAATTTAATGTATGCCTTTTTATCCTTTTATACACCCCAGAGGGATTATCTTTGCAACAAGCCTTGATATCCCTGCGTTATGGACGACCTGGACTACCTTTGATACATCTTTATAGGCGTCAGGCATCTCCTCTACAAGGGTGGATTTGCTTGCAGCCCTTACATAAATACCTTTGTCTTCCATCTCTTTGGAGATTGAACGGCCTTTGGATGCCTTGATCGCCTGGTTTCTACTCATGACCCTCCCGGCACCATGGCATGTACTCCCAAAGGTCTCCTCCATAGCCTTTTTTGTCCCGCACATAATATATGATGCCCTGCCCATATCCCCTGGTATCAAAACAGGCTGGCCTGTTTTTCTATATCTGTCAGGTAGTACCTCAGATTCAGGAGGGTATGCCCTTGTAGCACCTTTTCTGTGGACACAGACCTCTATTTCTTTTATCTTTCCTTTTTCCACAACTTTGTGTCGCTCTATCTTGGCTATATTGTGACAGACATCATAGACAATGGAAAGGCCAAGTTTTTTTGAACCTACCTTTAAAGTACGCTCCAGTGTCTCCCTTACCCAGTGGGTAATAAGCTGTCTATTGGCAAAGGCATAATTGGCTGCAGATGCCATGGCAAAGAGGTATCTTTTTCCTTCTGGTGAATCTATGGGTGCACAGCAGAGTTGTCTATCTGGCAGGTTTATCCCGTATTTTTCTGATGCCTTTAACATCTCCCTTATAAAGTCATCACATATCTGGTAGCCGAGCCCTCTTGAACCTGTATGTATCATTACAGTAATCTGGTCTTTAAAGATGCCAAATCTATCTGCCGTATCAGGGTCATAGACCTCTTTAATATACCCTATCTCTACGAAATGGTTACCTGAACCTACTGTGCCGAGCTGGTCTTTGCCCCTCTCATAGGCCTTATCAGATACACAGTCAGGGTCTGCACCTATTATCTGGCCATTATCCTCTATGTATTCAAGGTCTTGCTGGTCACCAAAACCATGCTCTACTGCCCAACGGGCCCCTTTTTTCAAGACCTTTTTTAGCTCATCCCTTGTGAGCTTTAAGTCTTTTCTGTGGGAGCCTACACCACTGGGGATATTTATATAGAGATTTCCTATAAGTTCTTTGACCTTTTCCCTTATCTCTTCAAACCTCAAATCAGAACGGAGTAACCTCACCCCGCAGTTTATATCATAACCAACACCACCTGGAGATACCACGCCCATTTCCATGTCAAAGGCAGCAACCCCGCCTATTGGGAAACCATATCCCCAGTGTATATCAGGCATGGCCATAGATGCACCTACAATACCAGGCAGACACGCCACATTCTCTACCTGCTTTATGCTCTCATCTGTACCCAATACATGGAGTAGCTCCTCATTCAGGTAGATTATACCGTCCACATTCATGTTGCCATGTCTTTTTACAATGTATCTGTTATCATCGAGTTTTTTCAGATGAATTTCCTTATCTTCCATATCCCCTCTTATGAGACAAGAGACTATAGACTATTGACTATAGACTTTAAGCCTCTAAATCTCTTGTCTTTGTCAGTATAGTGCATTTTCATTTTTACACATCTAATATGATTCTTGCTTTGAATGTACCCTTTTCTTCTGTCAGGGAGAAACTGTGATATGTTACTGCCTTTATCTCCTGTTTTACCTTAAATCTATTGGGGTCAAAAAGCCCTCCAATTACACTACCCTTAACTGTCTCGTCCTCTATCTTGATGGAGAACTCCTTTGGAATAAACCCTTCAGTATCCCACAGATAGAGTAGTTCGTTGAGAAAATTTACCAAAAGCTCGCCGTCTTTCTCTATCTTGATCCTCTTGCCTTTTTCAGGTCTTATATCATCACCTTCGATAATGAGATGAAAAAGGCCCTCTGCTGCATTTATGAAAAGCTCCTCAAGGTTTTTACCGTATATCTCAAGGCCTATATCAGCCTCATGGTCGATGATTATGTATTTAGGGATTTGTTCTTCCTTTTTTTTAACCATTCTATACCTCGGCTATGCCTTTAAACCCTTTATAATACCCTTTATCGCCTCTGTTATCTCCAGGGCCTTTTTTAAGGGTCTCTGCCAGATGTTCCTGCCGAAGATAAGCCCTGATGCCCCTGCCTCAAGGCATATCCTTGCCTTCTCCAATAGATCTTCATCTGACACCATACCACCACCTGCAAATATGACAGGGATACCGCAGGCACCGGATATAACCCTTTTGACAGCATTAAAAAGGTTTGTCTCATAATCCCTGTAAGGCTCTGGTATATCAGGTTTTTTTTTCAAAGATGGTACATTGAGCTTAACCATATCTGCACCGAGTTCAGCTGCCACCCTCGCAGCATACTCTACAGCGTATAGACTGTCCTTTCCACCCTTTTCATTTATATCCTTACCCCTTGGATAGGACCATACAATTACTGGTAGGCCATTTTTATGTGCCTCTTCCCTTACCTGGGCAAACTGTTCTATATCCTCATCCTGTCTTGGAGAACCAACATATAAAGTGTAGCCCACTGCAATGGCAGACAGAGAAAGGGCATCTTCTATGCTTGCTGTAATAGGTGATAGAGGTTCATCATCAGAGGGGATGCTTGTCTTTCCGTTTACCTTTAATATAAGGGGTACATCACCGTAATAGTGCTCGAAATAACGCCTTGCATTTCCTATATGCATGGCAATGGCATCATATCCCCCCTCACGGGCAATCTCTATTATATGCATGGGGTCCTGGGCAAAGGGAGCGTCAAAGAAATCAACTGGTCCATGCTCTAATCCCTGGTCGTATGGCAGAATCAAAGCCTTTTTGTTTCTGTGAAAAAGCCTTTTTAATTTCACATCTTTTGGTTCCATTAACCCCTCCTTCAAGATTTTTTTTAAATTATAGCACAATCAAGCCCATTAAATATATAGAGACCTTTGATGGTTTGTCATGTAAAAATCTATTGAATTAAGGCAGATTTATTTTTAATATCTTGGAACAATAAAAATAAAGGAAGGGATTATGAAGATTAGATTTTTAGGTGCAGCGAGGACAGTTACTGGTTCATGTTATCACCTCATTACAGATGATTTAGAATTCCTTGTAGACTGCGGGATGTATCAGGGTAAGGATTCAGATAGTATCAATAAGGCCCCTTTTAATTTTAATCCAGAAAAAATCGATTATCTTATTGTGACCCATGCCCATCTTGACCACTCAGGCTTGATCCCTAAACTTGTGGCAGATGGTTTTAAAGGCAGGATACTCACAACAACAGCCACAGCAGAACTGCTTGAGATCATGCTCCTTGATTCTGCCCATATACAGGAAAAGGATGCCGAGTGGATGACAAAAAAATCATTCAGACAGGGCAAAGACATAGTCTACGAACCCCTGTATAACGAGGAGGACGTAAGAAATGCCTTACCTTATATAGATAAAAAAATATACAATAAACTTGAGGAATTAGGATCAGGCATAAGCTATAGATTTCTCGATGCAGGTCACATACTTGGTTCAGGGACCCTTGAGATATATTATCAAGGCAGGGAAAAGATAAAAAAGATAGTTTTTTCAGGGGATGTGGGTAAAAACGGTAATCCCATTATAAATGACCCTCAGCATATAGAGGAGGCAGACTATGTAGTCATTGAATCCACATATGGCAACAGGTTTCATAAAGGCCTTAAAGAAAGTATTGATGAGCTTGAGGAGGCAATAAGGACTACATTCAAAAAAGGTGGTAATGTATTGATACCTGCCTTTGCAGTGGGCAGGACCCAAGACATCCTCTATATTCTTAATAAGTTTGTAAGGGAGGGGAGGTTTAAAAGCCTTGATGTGTATGTAGACAGTCCCCTTGCTGACAAGGCAACAAAGATATATATATCTCATCCAGAGTTCTTTGATGCAGAGGCACTGGAGAATTTTAAATTCAGAAGTAGTGATGGTATGCATCTACATTTTACAACCACAGTGGAAGAATCCCAGAAATTGAACAAGATAAAATCTGGGGCAATAATTATTGCAGGAAGTGGGATGTGTGAGGGTGGAAGAATAAGACACCATTTCAAGCACAATATCTGGAGGCCTGAGTGTAGCATAATATTCACTGGATTTCAGGTCAGGGGGACCCTTGGTAGGCACATTGTAGACGGGGCAAAGACAGCCCGTATACTAGGCGAAGAGATGGCCATAAGGGCCAAAGTCTATACAATAGGAGGCTTCTCAGCCCATGCAGACCAGAGGGAGCTTCTCGAATGGCTTGGCACATTCAAAACAAACCCGGAGGTAATAATAGTCCACGGTGAAGAGGGCGTTGAGCTTGAGTTTGAAAGGATTGTGAATGAAAGACTGGGGCTTGTAACCCATGTCCCACATAAAGGGGATGAGATGGAGATATGAGATACAGGCTTATAAGGAGTAGGAAAAGAAAAAAAACCCTTTCATTAAAGATAGATAGGGAGGGTGAGGTAATAATCCAGGCCCCCTATAAAACCCCTTTAAAGGAGATAGATGGATTTTTTAGAGAAAAGATTGTATGGGTAGAGAAAAAACTGGCAGAACACAGAGCCCATAAAGCCAAAACAAATAAAATCAGGGGATTTGAAGATGGTGAAGGCTTTTTCTATCTCGGTTATTCATACCCCCTATTATTTAAGGATGGCAAAGGTTTTAATGGCGTAAGACTGGTAAATGGTAACTTTATAATCCACAGAGATTTCCGAGACAATGCAGAGAGATTCTTTGTAGAGTGGTATAAAAAGACTGCAAGGGAATTATTTCAAGAGAGGGCAGACTATTATAGTAAAACATTGAAGCTATACCCGTCAGGCATCAAGATTACCAGTGGTCTCTATAGGTATGGTTCATGCTCTGGTAGGGATAGTATCTCCTTGAGCTGGAGGCTTATTATGGCGCCATTACAGATTATTGATTATGTTATTGTCCATGAACTCTGTCATATAAAGGAAAAAAACCACTCTTACCGTTTCTGGAATCTCATGGAGTCCATAATTCCAGACTACAAAGAGCGAAAAAAATGGCTGAAGGATAATAGGCATCTTTTTATTCTGTAACATTATAACCCTTTGAAAAACCTTGACAATAAAGCCTAAAAAACGTTAATTATCAGTGATTTTTATGGACAGGACCCTTCTTCTCAATGCCACATTTGAACCCCTGGGTATACTGTCATGGAAAAAGGCAATCACCCTGGTGTACCTCGGCAAGGTGGAGGTATTGAAAGAATATGACAGGGAGATAAAGGGAGTAAATACAACTGTAAGACAGCCTGCGGTTGTAAGACTCCTTAAGTTTATAAGGAACAACCATGTAAACATAAAATTCTCCAGGAGGAATATCTTTTTAAGGGATGGCTATACATGCCAGTATTGTGGTAACAGGTTTGAGCCAAAGGACCTCACCTGTGACCACATCATCCCTAAATCAAGGGGCGGTATTACTGAATGGTCAAACATAGTTACCTCCTGCATAAAGTGTAATCTGAAAAAAGGGGATAAGCTCCCTGAAGAGATAGATATGCAACCAAGGAAAAGACCTTCCAGACCCAAGGGTCTATATATCTTTATGATGCATCTCGGTATAAAGACACCGCCAAACTATTGGAAGGATTATATATTTATGAGGGATTGATATGGATAGGATATGGGCACCATGGAGGATGGAATATATAGTAGGAGCAACAACAAAAGGGGACAGGAGGTGTTTTCTCTGTATAGATGAGGCTGATGACGAGGAACTCCTTGTAATAGGGAGGAGGGGTAAGGCCTTTGTTATAATGAACAAATTCCCCTATACCAATGGACATATAATGGTGGTACCCATAAGACACACAGGCTCCATTGAAGACCTCACAGATGAAGAGCTTATAGATATGATGAGGCTTGTAAAGGTAATGACAGAGATCTTCAAAGATGAGTTTAAGGTAGATGGGTTAAATATAGGGATAAACATAGGCAGGGCAGCAGGTGCTGGCCTTGAGGAGCATGTACATATACATGTAGTCCCCCGTTGGTTCGGTGATGCAAATTTCATGGCTGTGATTGGAGAGACAAGGGTTATCTCTGAGCATATCAAGCAGACTTACAATAGACTCAAGGAAAAATTTATTGAAAAGGTTTTTTGATAACTCCCCTGTTATCTTGAATCCCCATGACCTGGTGACCACCTTTACAAAAAAGACTGGCGATGAACTGACACTGCCAAAGAGGTCATTGATTGTTTTTAACCCTGGTGACCTAAGACATATCCTTGGCAGATTAAAACACAGTCTTGTTGATGCCTGGTCTGGTTTCAGGTCTATCTACAGGATAGAAGGAAAAGACACAGTGGTGGTAAGGTCCGGCTTTGGAGGGCCAAATATTGCCGGCCTTGTTGAGGAGCTTGCCTGTTTCGGGGTAGAGGAGTTTTTTATATGGGGATACTGTGGTGGGATAAAAGAGGGATTGAGTTTTGGGGATGTTATTGGAGCAAAAGGGGCATTAAGGGAGGATGGTGTGTCCTATCATTATCTCGACACAGATACAGACGATACAATCTATACTGATTGGATTGACTGCTGGCATGACTATATAAATGAGTATAATTTTTTAGATGGTATAGTCTGGAGCTGCGATGCCATATACCGTGAGACAGAAAAAAAGATAAAAAGATACAGTAGAAAGGGTATACTGGCAGTGGAGATGGAGGTTGCCTCATTCTACAGTGTCTGTTCATACAGGGATGTGAAAGGGATGGCATTTTTGGTAGTCTCTGACCTTTTTTTGAATGGCAAATGGAACCCTGGTTTTCATGAAGAACCCTTTAAAAAAGGCGTAAAAAGGCTCTCCGATTTCATCATAGAAAATGTCATATAAGGAAAGTTTTTTATAAAAAAAAGCATATTTTTGAATTTTGTGGTCAGTTCTCTTTTACCTCCAGTACCACCGCACCACCGAAACCCACTTCTTCTTTAAGCCTGATGGAGTTTTCCCCTATCTTAAGGACAGGGTCTCCGTACTCGCCTATGCGGAATATTATTTTTTTAAATTGCCTTGAAATGCCTTCTGTCCTGAAAGGGCCTCCTGTATGATAAAAATCATCCACCTCTCCAGGTCTTATGGCAGGGGGAGGGTTGCCTTTCGGGTCATGGAATGTTACGCTGGTCTGTTCAATGAAAACGTCTCTGATAGTATATGTCTCTGTGACCTTGAGGTGAAATAATGAGTTATTCCATGTAAGGATTATCAGATCCCCTTGTGTGGAGGATTGAGATATGATCTTCCTGCCTGTTGCTAAATCCCTCAGTTCAATAAAAATTCCCTTCTCTGATGCGGGGGATAGCCCCGCATACAGGAAGGTTATTAAAATAAGGATGAAAATTCTCAAATAACACAATCTTTATTTTAGGGCACCCTTTTCCTTGAAGAACTTCCGTGCCCCTGGGTGGATGTATTGTAAGGCATCTGGTGTTAACTGGCTCACTGCTGATTTGGGTGTCAAATCTTTAGCGCCCTTCCATACAGGGATTATATCAGGTATATTGGAAAATATGGCATTTATAATCTTATACATCCTGTCTTCAGGGAATTTATCCATAGCCAGAAGTACTGCTGTGATGGCTATGGCATCTACATCCTTGTCCACAGAGCTGTAGCATCCTTTAGGAAATTTGGTCTTATGGAAGACCCCAGGGTTTGCCTTGTTTATCATATCTGCCTCTTTACCAGCTACAGGTATAAGCACCATCTTAAGCCCTGGTGTAGATGCGAGGT
>JAOAHW010000147.1 GCA_026415015.1 Syntrophorhabdaceae bacterium | reverse complement strand
TCGTCGGCAGCGTCAGATGTGTATAAGAGACAGGTGCTATAGGCGCTACAGCCCTTTTGATAATAGTCCTTATAAAAAAGAAGCTCACCTGGAAGGGTCTTTTTGCTGCCCTGTTGGAGATGACAAGGATATCTGTTATGGTGCTATTTCTCGTCTCTGGTGCCACAGTATTTAGTTATTTTCTTGCCCTGTCCACCATACCTACAGCAGTATCTACATGGATTGCAAGTCTTGAGATATCGCGCTATTTAATACTGGCCATCATAATAGCCATCTATTTCCTCCTTGGTTGTTTTCTCGATGCTGTATCTATGATGGTCCTCACACTGCCTGTTATATTTCCTGTTATTGTGGCACTCCATTTCCATCCCATATGGTTTGGTGTGGTGGCAGTCCTTATGATGGAGGCAGGGCTTATCACACCCCCTGTGGGTCTTAATGTTTACACCCTTGCAGGTATTGCCAAGGATGTGCCCATGACAGAGATATTCAAGGGGTCTACACCCTATCTCATATCCATCATAATAGTAACCATAATCCTCACTGCTTTTCCAAAGATTGTGCTTTTCTTACCAAATCTTATGGGAAGATAGATAAAAAAAATGAAGACAATAACATTTATTTTAAACGGTACAGATGTAAACTGCGAGGTTGAGGAGACTGAACTCCTTATAGATACCTTAAGGGAACGTTTTAAGGTTAAGAGCGTGAAAGAGGGCTGTGGTATTGGTGAATGTGGCGCCTGTACAGTCCTCATAGACAATGAACCCCATTATTCATGTCTTACACTTTCATCAAAGATAGAGGGACACGATATAAAGACAGTGGAATTCTTAAGCCAATCAGGCAGACTCCATCCAATCCAGGAGGCCTTTATCAAGGCAGGGGCTGTGCAGTGCGGTTACTGTACTCCAGGGATGCTTCTTTCTGTCTATAGTCTATTGCTCAAAAATCCAGAGCCTGATACCCTCACCATAAGGGAGGCCATAAGCGGAAACCTATGCCGATGCACAGGATACCAGCAGATAGTTGAGGCAGTCAAAGAGGTTGTAAAAGACCCAGATAAGACAGAGAAAGCTGACGAAACAAAGGGTCCAGAAAAGGGTGAAGGTCTATACAAGGTAACAAAAGACCATATATTTAAAACCCTTACAGAGAAAAAAGAGTCAAGGATTATAGCCGGCGGTACAGATATCCTTGTAAAGGCAAGAAAAGGTGAGTTTTTTGGTGGTCTAATAGATATATCAGACCTTGATGGGCTAAAAGGGATAAGACAACAAAACAGACATATTATAATCGGTGCAGCAGTAACACACTCGGAGATAAAGATAAATCCTATTATAAAATCAAGGGCGGCGAGTCTATCGATTGCCTGTGGAACCGTTGGAAGCCCCCAGATAAGGAATATGGGGACAATAGGAGGAAATCTTGTAAATGCCTCACCTGCTGCAGACAGTATCCCGCCTCTTCTAATCCACGATGGGGTATGTATTCTTGTATCAAGGGATGGTTCAAGGAGGGTGCCTGTAGAGGATTTTATTGTGTCACCTTATAAGACATCAATTAATAACTCCGAGATACTGGAGTCTATTGAGATAGAAGGTCTTGAGGGATATAGAGAGGGCTACAGAAAGGTGGCAAGGAGGGCAGCCCTTGCCATTGCAAGGCTATCTGTGGCATGGGCAATCAAGGAAAAAGACAAGATCTTTGAAGATGTGAGGATTTCTATAGGTTCTTGCACACCCATGCCCTTTAGACCAAGGGAAGTAGAAGGGTTTTTAAAGGGTAAAGAAAAAGACAAAGGGGTGTTTAAAGAGGCGGTAGATATGATTATCCAGGGTATCGTGGAAAAAAGCGGCATGAGGCAGTCCTATGTATATAAACTCCCTGTTTTAGAGGGACTCCTAATTGAGATATTGAGAGGTTAAAGGATGCCTATATCAAGATATATTGACAGGATAGATGCCCTTGAGAAGGTAACAGGCAGGGCAGCCTACGCAGGTGATTTTTATATGGAGGGCATGCTCTATGCTGTTATTGTAAGGAGTAAAAGACCCCATGCCTTTATAAGGGATATAAAGATAGATAAGGCATTGATGCTCGAAGGCGTAAAGAAGATACTCACTTACAAAGATATACCAGGGGATGTAAGATTCGGTGTTATAAAGAAAGACCAGCCCCTTTTTGCACAAGACAGGGTAAGATACGTTGGTGAGCCAATACTTATGGTGGTGGCTGAGAAAGAGGCCATTGCAAGAAATGCTGCAAAATTCATCGAGATAGACTATGAGGATATAGGGGTTATAAAAGACCCTTTTGATTCCATGGGGTCCTCAATCCTCATCCATGAGAACGGAAACCTCCTTTCCCATAGGAAGGTTATCAAAGGCGATATAGACAGAGGTTTTGAAGAGTCAGACATAATAATAGAGAGGCAATACAGGACAACATGGCTTGATCATGCCTTTTTGGAGACTGAGGTAGGCTTTGGCTATTTAGATGAAAAGGGCAGGATTGTTGTAATCTCCTCTACCCAGAATGTCCATTATAAGAGGAAAGAGATATCCCGAATACTTGCCATCCCTGAAGATGACATCCGTATACTCCAGGCAACCACTGGTGGTGGTTTTGGCGGTAAACTGGATATGACTGTAGAGTGTTATGTTGCCCTTGCTGTATATCATACAAAAAGGCCAGTCATGTTAAGGTTTACAAGGGAGGAGAGCTTTTCGTCCAATACCAAAAGACACCCTCTTTACATAAACTATAAGACCGGGGCAAGAAAAGATGGATCAATCCTTGCAGTAAAGGTTGATATTGTAGGGGATACAGGCCCTTATATCTCCTATGGAGAGACTGTGTGTTTAAGGGCAGCAATCCATGCCACAGGACCATATGAGGTACCCAATGTCCATGTGGATAGCAGGATGTTTTATACCAATAATCCTGTGTCCGGTGCCATGAGGGGTTTTGGTGTCCCCCAGATTGCCTTTGCCCATGAATCACAGATGGATTTAGTGGCATCTGCCTGTGGTATAGACCCCTTTGATATAAGATTTAAAAACGGCTTAAAGAAAGGTTCTTTAACTGCAACCTCCCAGAGACTTGAGGCGAGTGTGGGGTATATAAATACCTTAAAGATGATAGAGCCACACTGGAGAGGCAGGACAAAGACAGCAGGCAGGGGTTTTGGGATTGGTTCTATGTTTTATGGTATAGGAAATACAGGGATAACCAATCCATCTTACGGTCATGTGACCTTAAATGAGGATGGTAAGATTGCCCTCCTCACTGGTGTATGCGATATAGGCCAGGGCTCTGATACAG
>JAOAHW010000051.1 GCA_026415015.1 Syntrophorhabdaceae bacterium | reverse complement strand
ACATAAAGTTAATTTGCTTGACAATAAAAGGTCAAACCAATTATATTATCAAACTCAAAAGGCAGGGCTGCCATGATTATTAAGTTATTTGAAATAGAGGACATTTTTACCCTAAAGGGCGAGATAGAGGATTTCAAGTCTGGTAAGGATTATAGACTATCTTCACCGCTACATTATGAGTTTAGCCTGAAGAGGTCTAAGGACAGGATAAAGTTAAGGGGATTGATAGAGTGTTTAGTATCTCTCACATGCAGCAGATGCCTTGATGAGTTTGGTTATCTAATAAATGCCAGATTTGACCTTGACCTTATACCCCAGGCCAGTGCCCCTGTAATGCAGGAGATTGAGCTCAAAAGGGATGAGATGGATGTGTTTTATTATGAGGGGGATGAGCTTGAGCTTGAACCCCTTATTAATGAGGAGATAATGTTAAGTATACCTATAAAACCTCTATGTAGGGAGTCATGTAAGGGATTATGCTCAGTTTGTGGAAAAAATCAAAACTATGAGCAGTGTCAGTGCAATAGGGATACAGATACGCTTCTTGGAGAAAAGCTAAAAAATTTTTTAACATAATATAAGGAGAAGATTATGCCTGTTCCAAAAAGAAAGACATCCCAGTCAAAAAGGGATAAGAGGAGAACCCATTATAAGGCAAGGCCTGTTAATTTTGTACTTTGCCCTAACTGTAAAGAACCGACACTGCCGCATACAGTCTGTTCAAAATGCGGTTATTATAAAGGTAAACAGGTTCTAAAATTAGAAGAGATCTAAAGCTAAGACTATGGTGAGGATTGCATTAGACTGCATGGGCGGTGATAATGCACCTGGTGAGATTATCAAGGGTGCAGAGCAGGCAGTAATGGATAATATAGCAGAGTTAGTCCTTGTAGGAGATGAAGGGGCTATAAAATCCACTCTTGGTATCTCAAAGGGTATAGAGATTGTCCATACCACAACCTCTGTGGAGATGCACGAATCACCATCAGTGGCGCTCAGAAAAAAAAGAGATTCTTCCATGAATAGGGCCTTTGAGCTTTTAAAGGCAAAGTATGTAGATGCAGTGGTAACAGCAGGTAATTCAGGTGCGGCCATGGGATTTGCCATATTCACCCTCGGGAGGTTTGACTCTGTTGACAGGCCTGCCATAGCCACGCTTCACCCCACTGTCAATGAAGGCACATCTATACTGATTGATTCAGGGGGGAATGTGGACTGTAAACCTGTCCATCTTGTCCAGTTTGCCATCATGGGTGACGCCTTTGCCAAATCTGTCCTCGGAATAGCAAACCCAAGGGTGGGCATATTGAGTAATGGAGAGGAAGAGTCAAAGGGTAATGAACTTACCAGGGATACCAATAACATAATGAAATTCATGGGTATAAATTATATCGGTTATGTTGAGGGCGCAGATATATACAACGGTAATGCAGATGTAGTTGTATGCGATGGATTTGTAGGGAATATTGCCCTTAAGGTGGCCGAGGGCATTGCAGAATCACTAAATATATTTTTCAGACAGAAGATCAGTAGGTCATTAAAAAATAAGATGGGCTATATGCTGTTAAAAGAGATGTTTCAAGAGCTTACAAAAAAGACCGATTATTCTGAATACGGTGGCGCGCCTCTTCTCGGTGTAGATGGGATATGTATAATATGTCATGGGAAGTCCAATGGTAAGGCAATTAAAAACGCCATCTTCATGGCAAAACAATATGCTGAAAAGGGGCTTAACGATTCTATAAAGAATACGATAAAGGGTTACCAGACAATAAACAGAGCAAAGGAGAGGTAACATGGACTACTTTTTCACTGAGGAACAGAAACAGATACAGTCCCTTGCAAGGAGGATTGCAGAGGAGAAGATAATCCCTGTAAGGGCAGAGCTCGATGAAAAAGAGGAGTTTCCCTGGGATATAATGAAGGTGTGTGCTGAAACAGGCCTCTTCGGGGTAAGTATCTCTGAGGCCTATGGTGGTATGGGCGGTGGGTCCCTGGAAAACTGTCTTGTCGTCGAGGAGCTGAGCAAGGCATGCCTTGGTGTATCTGTAAGCTATGCTGCAAGCCTTCTTGGGGCATATCCGATTATACTTGGGGGCTCTGAGGAACAGAAAAAGAGGTATCTACCCCAGATAGCAAGGGGTGAAAGGCTCGCAGCCTTTGCCCTCACAGAACCCAATGCCGGCAGTGATGCCCAGGCCATAAGGACTGAGGCAAAAAAGGTAGGGGATGAATATATCCTCAATGGTACAAAACAGTGGATAACCAATGGAGGCGAGGCAGAGATATATACTGTCATAGCCATGACCGATAGAACAAAGGGTGGCAGGGGTGCTACGGCCTTCATAGTGGAGAAGGGTCTGGAAGGATTCCACTTTGGAAAAAAGGAGAAAAAGCTTGGCATAAGGGCATCTGCTACAAGGGAGCTTATATTTCAGGATTGCAAAGTCCCGAAAGAAAATGTTATAGGTAGAGAGGGCATGGGATTTATCCTTGCCATGAGGACCTTTGACAGAACCAGGCCTGGAATAGGCGCCCAGGCTGTAGGTGTTGCCCAGGCTGCCTTAGATGAGGCGGTTAATTACGCAAGGGAAAGGGAGCAATTCGACAAAAAGATTATAAGCTTCCAGGCAGTACAGCATATGCTCGCAGATATGGCAACCCAGATTGAGGCTGCAAGGGCCCTTGTCTATGCTGTGGCAAGGTATATAGACAGCAACCCAAGGGATACCTCTAAGGTCTCTGCCATGAGTAAGGTATTTCCAAGTGATATGGCCATGAAGGTGACAGTGGATGCCATACAGATATTCGGAGGCTATGGTTATATGAGAGAGTATCCTGTGGAGAAGATGATGAGGGATGCAAAGATACTCCAGATTTATGAAGGGACAAACCAGATCCAGAGGAATGTCATAGCCATGGAACTGATAAAAGAGGCTGTATCAAGGAAGAAAAAATAGATTTAAATCGAGGAGATATATGAAAAAGATAGGTGTTGTGTTTCCTGGTCAGGGTTCTCAAAAGATAGGGATGGGAAAAAGGCTTTATGAGGGATTTGACTCTGTGAGATCAATCTTCAAAAGGGCAGATGATGTCCTGGGTTTTCCTATTACTGAATTGTGTTTTAATGGGCCTGAGGATGAACTGAGACAAACTTACAATACCCAGCCAGCGCTTCTTCTTGTAAGTTATGCCATATGGGAGGTCTTAAAGGATAAGGTAGAATTGAGGCCTACATTTGTGGCAGGACATAGCCTCGGCGAATATACAGCCCTTCTTGTTAGTGGTTTTTTTAGTTTTGATGATGCCATAAGAATCACAAGAAAAAGAGGGCTCTACATGGAGGAGGCATGCCCAAAGGGCAAGGGTGGCATGGTGGCCTTAATAGGTGCAGATATGGAGAAGGTTGTCCCTGTCCTTGAAGACATATCCCATGATGATTATGTTGCTGTCCCGGCAAACCTCAATTCTGCAGAGCAGGTTGTCCTGTCTGGAGACATAAATGCTCTAAAAGAGGCTGTAGAGAAACTGAAAGGTGTAGGGTATAAAAAGGCTGTTTTTTTAAATGTATCAGGGCCTTTTCACAGCCCCCTTATGAAAGAGGCTGCTGAAAAACTAAAAGGGGAACTAAACAATATTAAGCCATTGGATATAAACATCCCTGTTTTATCTAATGTGGATGCAGAGCCTGTAATAGATAAAAATATGGTGATAGATAAGCTCTACAGGCAGATGTTTTCACCTGTATTATGGGAGGCCTCTGTAAAGAGGATGGTAAAAGAGGGGGTAGAGGTGTTTCTTGAGGTGGGCCCCCAGAAGGTCCTTTCAAATCTTATAAAGAGGATAACACCCGATGTCCCATGTTACAGTATAGAAGAGATAGAGGACATAGAGTCCATAAGGGGTATTATTACATGAAGGATACAGTAACAATAATAACAGGCGGCTCAAGTGGTATAGGCAGGGCAGTAGCATTATTCCTTGCAGAAAAAGGCGGGGATATTGTTATATTCGATGTGATAGATGGTAAGGAAGTCATAGATGAGATAAACTCAAAGGGTAAAAAGGCAAGGTTCTATGATGTAGATGTCTCTGACTATAAGACCGTTGAGCTGGCAGTTGATGATGCTGTAAAGACCTTTGGAAGGATAGATAACCTTGTGAATAATGCCGGTATAACAGCAGATAAACTCTTAATAAGGATGAAGGAAGATGAGTGGGACAGGGTTATAAAGGTCAATTTAAAGGGCGTCTTCAACTGCACAAGGGCAGTGATAAGACATATGCTAAAAAATGGTGGAGCTATAGTAAGTATATCATCCATAGCCGGTGTAATGGGTAATGCAGGTCAATCCAATTATGCCGCCAGCAAGGCAGGCATTATAGGATTTACAAAGAGTATAGCCAGAGAGTATGGTGAGAGGAATATAAGGGCCAATGCCATTGCCCCTGGATTTATAAGGACAAGGATGACAGAGGGTTTTGATGATAAGGCCAGGGAAGAGATGCTCAGGGCAGTACCTTTAAAGAGATTAGGTGAGCCGATAGATGTTGCCCGTGTAGTATATTTTCTACTTTCAGAATATGGAGGTTATATTACAGGGGAGGTGATAAATGTCAACGGTGGTTTATACATGTAGCTGAAAGATGTATTAACTTTTAAAAAATTTAGGAGGTGTTTCCGATGACAGTTGCAGAAAAGGTTAAGGAGATGATTATTAAACAGCTTGATTCAAAGGAATCAGAGGTAGTGCCAGAGGCAAAGTTTATTGATGACCTGGGGGCAGATTCCCTGGATATCGTTGAGCTTATTATGGCCCTTGAGGATGAATACGGTATAGAGATACCTGATGAGGATGCAGAGAAGATGGAGACAGTGGGTGATGCTATCAGATATATAGAAGAACGTCTTGCAAACAAATAATATAAAGAGGTAGGTAAATTGAAAAGAAGGGTAGTTGTAACCGGTGTTGGTCTTGTAACGCCTGTTGGTGTAGGTATAGATAATGTATGGCAGGATATACTAAATGGAAAATCAGGGATAGCAAACATAACAAGGTTTGACACCACCCAATTTGAGACAAAGATCGCTGGTGAGGTGAAAAACTTCAATCCCGAGGACTATATACCTCATAAAGAGATCAGAAAGATGGACCTCTTTATCCATTATAGCCTTGCTGCTACAAAAATCGCCATGAATGACTCAGGTCTTGATATGGAGAAGGAGGACAGGGAAAGGGTAGGTGTTGTTGTTGGCACAGGGCTGGGAGGCCTACCAACCCTTGAAAAATACCACAGTGTCTTGTTGGAGCGTGGGCCTGGTAGGATAACACCCTTTTTTATACCAATGCTCATTGCAAACCTTGCACCTGGTCACATTGCCATGCAGCATGGGATTAAAGGACCGAACTTATGTATTGTCACTGCCTGTGCTACAGGCGCCCATTGTATAGGTGATGCCTTAAGGATAATCCAATATGGAGATGCTGATGTGGTAGTTGCAGGAGGGTCTGAAGCAAATCTAACACCCCTTACCGTAGGTGGTTTTAATGCCATGAAGGCGCTTTCCAGAAGAAACAACGAGCCTGAAAAGGCATCAAGACCCTTTGACAGAGACAGGGACGGCTTTGTTGTAGCAGAAGGCGCGGGCATTCTTATACTCGAAGAATTAGGGCATGCCCTTGATAGAGGTGCAAGGATATATGCAGAGGTAGTAGGCTATGGATACAATGGCGATGCATACCACATAACTGCACCATGCCCTGATGGTGATGGCTTTATAAGGTGCATGAGGATGGCGCTGAGGGATGCAAACTTAAAGCCAGAAGATGTGGATTATATAAATGCCCATGGCACATCCACAGACCTAAATGACCACATAGAGACCATGGCCATCAAAGAGGTATTTAAAGAAAAGGCATATAAGATACCTGTAAGCTCTACAAAATCTATGACAGGCCATCTTTTAGGGGCAGCAGGGGCAGTAGAGGCAATATTTACAGTCCTTGCCATTAAGGACCAGATATGCCCACCTACTATAAATTATGAAAACCCAGACCCAGAATGTGACCTTGACTATGTGCCCAATCAGGCAAGGAAACACAAGATAGATGTTGCCTTGTCAAATTCCTTTGGTTTTGGTGGGACAAACTGTTCCCTTATATTTAAGAGGTATACGCCTTGAATATAGCAATAGGGTCAGACCATGCGGGATTCGAGCTCAAAGAGTTCATAAAGGATATCCTTATCCAGATGGGTCATAATGTGGAGGATGTAGGTACTGATGGTTTAGGCTCTGTGGATTACCCTGATTTTGGTATTGAGGTTGCATGGCTTGTGTCAGAAGACAAGGCAGATAAGGGTATACTTATATGCGGCACAGGTATAGGTATGAGCGTTGTGGCCAATAAGGTGAAGGGTATAAGGGCATCCCTTGTATATGACTTATATACTGCCATACAGAGCAGGAGACATCTTGATGCCAATATCCTTGTCCTTGGGGGAAGGATAACAGGGAAGGGTCTTGCAGAAGAGATAGTAAAGGCATGGATTACCACATCCTTTGAAGGTGGAAGACACAAGAAGAGGATAGAGAAGATAGAGGCCTGGGAAAAAGAGCATCTAAAATAATATAATGAAAGGTAAGATATTAATATGAAGCTCGCTGAGAAGGACAATCAGGTTTATGGCCTTATAAGGAAGGAGATCGAGAGGGAAGAGTACAGCCTCATAATGATCGCCTCAGAAAACTATGTGGATGAAGATGTCCTTGATACACAGGGTTGTGTTTTAACAAATAAATATGCCGAGGGATATCCATCAAAGCGATACTATAGTGGATGCCGATTTCTCGATGAGATAGAGGATATAGCCATTGAGAGGGCTAAGACACTGTTTAATGCAGAACATGCAAATGTCCAGCCCCATTCAGGCTCATCTGCCAATATGGCAGTATATTTTGCTGTCTTGAATATTGGTGACACTATTCTCGGTATGGATATTGCGCACGGAGGCCATCTTACCCACGGTTCAAGGGTGAGTTTTTCTGGTAAATTCTACAGGACAGTGGGATACAAGGTCTCTGAAAAGGATGAGATGCTCGATTATGATGAGATAAGGTCTATAGCATTAAAAGAGAAACCTAAGCTCATAATAACCGGGGCAAGTGCATATTCAAGGTTTATTGATTTCAAGAGATTCAGGGAGATAGCCGATGAGGTAGGTGCATATCTCATGGCAGATATAGCCCACATTGCAGGGCTTGTTGCAGCAGGTTACCATCCAAGTCCTGTTGAGTACGCCCATTTTGTCACAACCACTACCCACAAGACATTAAGGGGCCCAAGAGGCGGGCTCATTCTCTGTAAGAAGGAGTTTGCAAAGGCCATAGACTCTGCTGTATTCCCAGGCATCCAGGGTGGACCCCTAATGCATGTGATAGCTGCAAAGGCAGTGGCCTTGAAGAATGCCATGACCGATGAGTTTAAGGAATATCAGAGACAGATTATCCTGAATGCAAAACATCTATGCAAGTCTATGATGGAGAGAGACTACAGGATTGTATCAGGTGGGACAGATAACCACCTCTTTCTTGTGGACCTGACAAACAAGGGCATTACAGGAAAGATCGCCCAGGAATCCCTGGAAAACAGCGGTATAATGATAAACAAAAACCTTATACCCTTTGACACAAAGAGCCCTATGGTAACAAGCGGTATAAGGATAGGTACGCCTGCCATCACCACAAGGGGCATGAAAGAAAAAGAGATGGAGATTATTTGCGGATTCATAGATAGGGTCCTTAAAAACCCTGAAGATGAAAGGGTACAGAACCAGGTAAGGGAAGAGGTAAGGGATCTATGCTCAAGATTCCCTTTTTATTCCCGTATATATAACCTATGAATAATGTACGTCCAGATTGGGACTCCTATTTCATGGAGATAGCACAGATTGTCTCGAAAAGGTCTACCTGTAGAAGGCGAAATGTAGGGTCATTAGTAGTAAAAGACAGGCGGATACTATCCACAGGCTATAATGGTGCACCAAAGGGTCTGAGACACTGCCTTGATGGAGAGTGTCTCAGAGAGAAGATGAACATAGCATCAGGGGAGAGGCATGAGCTCTGTAGGGGGCTCCATGCTGAGCAGAATGCCATTATTCAGGCTGCCCTACATGGGGTCTCCATAGATGGGGCTGAGCTCTATTCAACCCATCTGCCCTGTTCCATATGTATGAAGATGATTATAAATGCCGGTATTGTACGAATAACCTATCTCGATGGATACCCTGATGAGCTCTCTATGAACTTAATAAAAGAGGCCTCTATTGTTTTAAATAAGATATGAAGTGCCCTTTTTGCGGATTCACAGAAAGTAAAGTCCTTGACTCAAGGATGAATAAAGAGATGGATACCATAAGGAGGAGGAGGGAGTGCCTTAAATGTGCAAAGCGTTTTACCACTGCAGAAAGGCTTGAAGAAGGACTATTACTTGTTATAAAAAAGGACGGCAGGAGAGAGGTATTTGACAGGTCAAAGATATTAAATGGTCTTAAAAAGGCATGTGAGAAAAGACCTATAAGCATAACAACCCTGGAGAAGATTGTATCAAGGATTGAATACAACCTCTTTGAAAAGAGTGAGAGGGAGGTAAAGGGATCAGAGATAGGTGAGATGGTCATGGATGAATTGAAAAAACTAGATGAGGTTGCCTATGTAAGGTTTGCATCAGTATACAGGCAGTTCAGGGATATAAATGAATTCATGGAGGAGTTGAAAGACCTTCTAATTAAAAAGGACCAGGTATGAGTGAAGAAGAACAATATATGCGTTTAGCCATCTCTCTGGCTAAAAAAGGCTATGGGACCACATCACCTAACCCTATGGTTGGTGCTGTCCTTGTTAAGGATAACAGGATAGTAGGTAAGGGTTATCACAAGAAGGCAGGCCTTCCCCATGCAGAGGTTGTAGCCATAAACGATGCCAAAGATGATGCAAGAGACTCAACCCTTTATGTAAACCTTGAGCCATGTGTCCACTTTGGCAGGACACCGCCGTGCACAGAGGCAATAAAAAATGCAGGCATAAAAAAAGTGGTTATGGCCATGTTAGACCCAAACCCCCAGGTCAGTGGTAAGGGTGTCCAGTCTTTAAGGGATGCTGGCATAGTTGTGAAGACAGGTGTCCTTGAAGAAGAGGCAAAGAAGCTCAATGAGGCATTCATTATAAATATGGAAAAATCAAGGCCCTTTTTTATCATGAAGGCAGCCATAAGCCTCGATGGAAAGATTGCTACAAAGACATGTGATTCCAAATGGATATCCAATGAGGCATCAAGGAGATATACCAATAGATTGAGGTCAAGTGTGGATGCCATCATGGTGGGTATCAATACAGTCATAACAGACAATCCCATGCTCATCCCCAGGATGGTGAAGGTTAAAAAATATCCTGTCCGTATAATCCTTGACTCAAAGCTAAGACTACCCCTTGCAAGCGACATCGCAAAGACAGCGGATAAATACAAGACCATTGTCTTTACCTCTGAAGATTCAAGGGCAGATAAAGAGGCAAGGCTCAAGTCATTCGGTTTAGAGGTGATAAGGTCACCAAAGGATGAAGGGGGCAGGGTTTCAATGAGATTTGTATGCCATGAACTCTACAAAAGAGACCTGATGAGTGTTCTTATAGAGGGAGGCAGCGAGATAAACAGCAGTATGCTTAAAGAGGGTTTAATAGATAAATTCATACTGTTTTATGCCCCTATCTTTATAGGCGGTAAAAATGCATTAAATCTCATCGGCGGGAAGGGCATAGACTTTCTCAGGGACGCCTACAGACTGAAGATAACAGGGATGAAGAGATTTAAAGACGATATATGTCTGGAGGGATATGTTCACAGGGATTATTGAGGATATAGGAGAGATAACAGCCATCAACAGGTCAGGCGGTAGATGGGAGTTCTCTATAAAGACAAGATTGTTAAAGGAGGACATAAAAGAGGGCGACAGCATCTGTGTTGACGGGGTGTGCCTTACTGTGACCAGGCTTACAAGTACCAATTTCTATGCTGATGCATCTTTAGAGACCATAAATGTTACCACACTGGGGAAAAAGTCTGTTGGCGAAAGAGTAAATCTGGAGAGGGCCATGGGTGCAGGTTCTCGGTTTGGGGGTCATTTTGTAACAGGTCATGTAGACTGTATAGGGACAGTAAGAAAGAAAGACCCTGCAGGCGATTCTATAAGGCTGAGTATAGAGGTACCTGAGGATATTTCGAGATTTATAGTAAAAAAGGGGTCTGTATCCATAGACGGCATTAGCTTGACAGTGAATAGCAAGGATGTTAATATTTTTACAGTTAATATAATCCCTTATACCTTCATGAGAACTACAATAGGGGAAAAAGAGGTCGGAAGTAGAGTAAACATTGAGACAGACATAATAGGGAAGTATGTGGAGAGTTTTTTAGAAAGAACAGAAAAAAAAGGTATCGATATGGATTTTCTTTATAAACACGGTTACATTAAAGGGGCTTGAATCATGGCTATTTCAAGGATAGAGGATGTCATAGACGATGTAAGACAGGGTAAGATGGTAATCATTGTAGATGATGAAGACAGAGAGAATGAAGGCGACCTCATGATCGCTGCAGAGAAGGTGACACCTGAGGCAATAAATTTTATGGCAAGGAATGCGTGCGGGCTCATATGTCTGTCCCTTACTGAAGAGAGGGTTAGGGAATTAGAACTACCACTCATGGTACAGGACAACACATCACCTTATAACACAGCCTTTACTGTATCCATAGAGGCAAAAGAGGGCGTAACAACAGGTATCTCTGCCCATGACAGGGCAAGGACAATACAGGTTGCTATCGACGATAACTCAACAGCAGATGACCTTGCAAGACCAGGACATATATTCCCCCTTATGGCCCGTAAAGGTGGTGTCCTTGTCCGTGTAGGCCATACAGAGGCATCTGTGGACCTGGCAAGGCTTGCAGGGTTAAAACCTGCAGGGGTTATATGCGAGATAATGAAGGAAGACGGCACCATGGCGAGGTTGCCTGACCTTGAGAAGTATGCAGAAAAATATAAACTCAAGATAGTCTCCATAGCAGACCTTATACAATACAAAACAAAAAACGAAAAGCTTATCAGAAGGGTAGCAGAGACAAGGCTGCCCACAAAATATGGCGGCGAATTCAGGCTCATAGGATATGAGAATGATATAGACAACAAAATCCACCTTGCCCTTGTGAAAGGAGATATATCATCAGATGAGAGCGTCCTTGTAAGGGTACACTCAGAGTGTTTTACCGGGGATGTCTTAGGGTCTATGAGATGTGACTGTGGTGACCAATTGCACACTGCCCTCACCATGATAGGGAAGGAACAAAAAGGTGTGCTTTTATATATGAGACAGGAAGGTAGGGGTATAGGGCTTCTAAACAAGATTAAGGCTTATAATCTCCAGGATAGAGGCCATGATACAGTTGAGGCAAATTTAGCCCTTGGATTTTCACCTGACCTGAGGGATTATGGTATAGGCGCCCAGATACTAAATGACTTAGGTGTGAGGAAGATGAGGCTTATTACAAACAACCCAAGGAAGATAAAAGGCCTTGAGGGATATGGCCTCACTGTGGTTGAGAGGGTTCCCCTTGAGATATCTCCTACAAAGGATAATATTGCTTACCTGAAGACAAAACAGAAAAAATTAGGTCATATCCTCAACAATATATAAGGAGAAGACATGATTCACGAAGGAAGATTAGATGCAAAGGGATTCAGATTTGCAATTGTAGTAAGTAGATTCAACAGTTTTATAACAGATAGGCTCCTCGAGGGCGCCCTGGATGCATTGAAAAGACACGGGGCAGAGGACAGCCAGATTGAGATATATAAAGTCCCTGGCTCTTTTGAGATACCATTGATATCAAAACTACTGGCAAAAAAAGAAGGTATAGATGGTGTTATATGTCTCGGTGCTGTTATAAAGGGTGCTACACCCCATTTCCATTATGTGGCCAATGAGGTGACAAAGGGCATTGCCCAGGTATCCCTGGATTATGAAAAGCCCATTGCATTTGGTATTATAACAAGTGACAACATAGAACAGGCTATAGAGAGGGCAGGGACAAAGTCAGGTAATAAGGGGTATGATGCAGCAGTCTCTATTATAGAGATCGTTAATCTGATAAAGGAAAACAGGTTGTGAGAAGAAGAAAATCAAGAGAATTAGCATTGAAGATGCTATACCAGATGGATACAGGTGGCGATGACCCGGAGAAGGCATTGGCTCGATACTGCGAGCTTTTTCCCTATCAAAAAGACATCATTGACTATGCAAAATACATCCTTTCAGGTATAAAAAGGGAGATGGATACAATAGACCGATATATAGACAATTCATCAGAGAACTGGGATTTCAACAGGATTACATATGTGGATAGGAACATCTTGAGGATTGGGATATTTGAGATGATCTTTTCTATTGACTGCCCCCCCAAGGTGGCTATAAATGAGGCTATTGAGTTAGGGAAAAAATATGGCAGCGAGGACTCAAAAAACTTTATAAATGGAATATTAGACAAGGTTTTAAAAGAATATCTTAAAAAAGGAGCAGCATAAAAATGAGAGCAGATAAGATATGGTTAGATGGAAGATTTATTGATTGGGACGATGCAAACGTCCATGTATGCACCCATACCCTCCATTATGGCCTTGGGGTATTTGAGGGTATCAGGTGTTATCACTGTCATGATGGCAAAAGCGCCATATTTATGCTGAATGAACATATAGACAGACTCTATGACTCTGCCCATATTGTTCAACTCGATATACCTTACAAAAAGAGTGAAATCAAGGATATCTGCAAAGAAATAGTAAAAGTCAATGGCTTTAAAGAGTGCTATATAAGGCCTATTGCCTTTATGGGTGATGGACAGCTTGGTCTTTATGTGAAGGAGTTCAAGGTGAGGCTTGCTATAATAAGCTGGGTATGGGGTGCCTATCTCGGTGATGAAGGTCTTGCAAACGGTATAAGGGCAAAGGTTTCATCCTTTTTAAGACACCATGTAGATGCCTGTATGACAAAAGGTAAGGTATGCGGTCATTATGTAAACTCCATACTTGCCAAGAAAGAGGCAATATCAGCAGGTTATGATGAGGCCATCATGCTGGATACAGAGGGCTATATATCTGAGGCAAGTGGTGAGAATATCTTTATAGTCCGAAAGGGAAAGATAAAGACAACACCCCTCACATCAATACTGCCAGGCATCACAAGGTTCGCTGTTATGAAAATAGCCTCTGATATGGGCTACGAGGTCAAGGAAGAGCGTTTCACAAGGGATGAGCTATATATAGCCGATGAGGTGTTTTTTACAGGGACTGCAGCAGAGGTAACACCTGTTCGTGAGGTCGATGGCAGGAAAATAGGTGAAGGAAAACCAGGGCCTGTCGGCCTTGCCATTCAGAAAAAATTCTTTGAGGTTGCAAGGGGTATGCACGAAGAATACAAAGACTGGCTGACCTATGTATAATCAAGTATTTTCCAAGTGTTTTAACTCTGATATGAAATGTTTGCAGGAGTTTTGAAGAATTAATATAGAATCTAAAAACAATGCCCCACATTATTATAGATGGATACAATTATATAAACAGGGTCATGTCTTCTGGTATACAAGGTTTCTCT
>JAOAHW010000211.1 GCA_026415015.1 Syntrophorhabdaceae bacterium | reverse complement strand
TTATGGTTTGGCGGCATCTTATCTATCTTTTTTAGCACAGCCTTTATTTGCTCTTCTGTGGGGGTTGGCAGCCTCTGTTCCATATTTAAAAAATTTCTTTTTAAATCAATAAATTCAAATTTATCAAGCTCTGTAATTACGCTCAAGACATCCTGTTTCTCCATCTCCTGTTTGGCATACCGGACAACCTTTTGTCTCCTTGCAATAACCGATAGGTCTCTTTTTATGAATGGCCCATCCACACAGCCATGACAAAATAAAAAATCAAAAAACCTAGCACTGATATATCCGGTGGCAAGCTGATTTAATGAACCTATTGTCCTTCTATGGCCATATGTTACAGTTACGTCATCCATCAGGATATCAAACTGAGAACCAGTACTCCTGTATAATCCCCCTATAACAGAGATGACCCTGCCGAGAAAGGGTTTGGGGCCATCAAAGGCTGTTTCCTCAATGTCCTCATCTTTTTCTATTTGTTCTTTAACGAGTTTTTTTAAGTCCTTGAATGTAATGACATGGTCAATGGCCCCTGCCACCTCAGGGCTCGACATCTCTCTCAACTGGGCAAGACATGGTGTGATATATATAACCTTCCAGTCACTACCTTTTATGGCCCTTGCAACCCTACCTATGGCAATCATAGGAGATACTATAGGCACAAGATTAGGGATAAGACTGGTTAGATATTTCTGTATATAGAAGACAACCACAGGGCAGAAGGAAGATATTAAAGGCTTGTCTGTGTCTTCTGAAAGGAGTTTTCTGTATGCCTGACTCACCAGTTCTGCACCAAATGCCCCCTCCCACACCTCTGTGAATCCTGCTTTCTTTAGCACTGTCACAAACTGGCCTGGTGTCCATCTGTCGAGGACTGCAGGGAAGGCAGGGTCAACACATGCAATGGTCTTTTCCTTATCTGCCAATAATTCCACAACCTTGTGGAGGCCACTTCTATAACTCAATGCCTTCTGGGGGCATTCGGTTATACAGCTTCCACACATTATACATCTTTCATGGAGTATCTTAATGCTATCTTTTTGAAGCTTTATTGCCTTTGCAGTGCATATCTGTATGCAGTATGAACATTTACGACACCTGCGATTATTGACAGAGATCTCGTATATGCGTTCTCTTTTCTGTGCTACATATTCCTGCTTTTCTGATGATGTTATATTTGCCATTGATTTTTCTGGATGCTGTATAAGTTATTTTTATAACCTCTTAATTTTCCAAATTAAAATTCAATATTGGATTTGTGATAATATGCACAACCTACAGATAATTGTCAATAACAAAATAGTCAGCTAACTATGGAGAAGTTCTATATTATCGGTTACAAAGAGGGTTATTATGGGCCTACTTTACGGAGTTCCCAATGACCATGAACTGGTTGGGAAACCGTTCCCCATGTCCCAATCATCTTTTTTCCATCATCTGAAACTGTAAAAGCATGGTAGTGATTATAACTACCTGGTTTATCCAGGTTTGCATGATGCAAATAATACTCTAATTTGTTGCCCTTAATTACTCCTTCACCATACCATACAACTATCTTTGAACCATCATGGTAAGAGCACATGACTTTTATGTTGTCTCTCTCCTGGAAAAATATCATGGTCTGGCCATTGTTCTTCCATATGCCATTTACATTAATATCTGCTCCATATGCAGGTAAGGTAAATATATAACTTACCGTTAACATTGATAAAAAAATAATTTTTTTCATTTATCCCCCTTTAAAAATAGAATATGAACACCTGTCAAAAGACTTTTGATAGTCTAATTTTTTAATTTTCAGACCTATTCTATTATATGATATAGAATAGATTTTTCTGATTTTATCTTCCTAATATGCCCATCTTTATATTTACAAAGGCATCTTCATCAAGAAACTCTTCAAAACTAATCTCTTTTATAACCATACTACTCCCGCACTCAGGACAGAATACATTGCGGGCCTCACATGAGAGAAAAACATAACCGCATGTATCACAAATATATTCGTCAGGTATCCTCAATTTTACTCCTCCTTTTTTCTGTGCAATCCCTAGACTCTCTATAGTGATGGTTTATTATACACCTTGTTCTGAACTGGCAGTAATCATTGGGATGGGGACAAGGATTTTTACTGATGTCTATCCTTTGCTTATATTTTTCACAGAAAAGTTTATTTTCCATTAAAAGATTTTCAATGAAAACATTATATGTAAGATAGAGTAGAAAGTCAATATCAAGAAAGATTGTAAATAATAATTATGTCTCTTATAGGGAAACACTTTTGCTGCCTTCTTCTTTATACCCCTTACCATCCAATACCAATCTTAGTATATATGGGTTGTATCGTCACCTCTGAAGATATCCCATTTTGATTGACAAGGTTAGAAAATATCTTCAATGCCATAACTAATTGATTAAAATGTATCATGCCTTGAGATAGTAAAGTATGTCAGTGAGGGTGTCAAATACCTGATAGTCTCTATTTTCATTCCATGGCATCTTAAGTCCATAACCCTTTATACCTGACCTTGCTGCCTTATCAAGGATTATGGGGCTGTCATCTATTACGGATGTACATTTGTCAAAGAGGACTGATTTATCATAGCTTAGATGGATGTCATCATAAATTAGGTGATGTTTATTAAGCCAGTTCATGGTGGGGTTCAGTGTATCTTTTTCCCTGTGACTTGCTATGGTTATGTGATAGCCCATATCCTTAAGAGAGGATAAAAACAGTCTGGCATCTGGATAAGGGGTGAAGATCTCCTGGTCTGTATGTATACTGTTTATAATTTCAAAGAAATCCTTTGGATTAAGATAGGGTCTCCAGAAATTAAAATCATACCATTTTGATGGCTCTAATACATAAGGGTTTAATATCCTCATCCTCTCATATAAGACAGGGGCAAAATGCCACAGCGTATTATCTATATCTACTATTATCCTTTTCATCAGGGTTATATATAACATTTATGGAGGTAAATTTAAAGATGTGTTCACATATATTTTGGCTGACCAAAAACAGATCATACTACTGGACCTTGTTTTTTCTCCCTTATTTCATATGCCTTTTTATCAATTTTTCCATCTCCACTGCAAAAAACACTATAGAAGACAATACAAGTGCCAATATTAGCTCGTTAAAAGTAAGTGGTTTTGTCTTGAATATGGAATTAAGATACGGGATATAAATAGTTGCCATCTGAAATATAAAGGTTAGTATAACTGCACCAAGGAGATACTTATTAGAGAATAAACCCATCTTGAAAATAGATGCCCTTTCTGACCTTATGGCAAGAACGTGTCCAAGTTGTGTAAGACAGAGTACTGTAAACACCATTGTCTGCCAATTGCTATTACCAGTCTTAATATACCAGGCCTGTGTAGAGAGGACAACGCCTGCCATCAATAGGCCAACCCAGATGGCGTGTAAACCTAAACCATGGGCAAATATACTCTCCTTTGGTTGCCTTGGTGGTCTATTCATGACGTCTTTTTCTTCTGGTTCTACAGATAAGGCAAGGGCAGGCAGGCCATCTGTCACAAGATTAATCCAGAGTATATGGATAGGAAGTAGCGGTATAGGAAGACCAAAGAAAGGGGCGAGAAAAAGGGTCCATATCTCCCCTGAATTTGTTGTCAATAGATATTTTATGAATTTCCTTATATTGTCATATATCTTTCTGCCTTCCTTAACTGCCTTTACTATTGTAGCAAAGTTGTCATCAAGGAGTATCATATGGGCAGCCTCTTTTGAGACATCAGTCCCTGTAATGCCCATGGCAATGCCTATATCTGCCCGTTTTAAGGCTGGTGCATCATTAACACCGTCACCTGTCATGGCTACAAAATGTCCTTTATCCTGTAAAGCCCTTACAATCTTAAGTTTCTGCTCTGGTGCCACCCTTGCATAGACCCTTATATTTTCAACCTTTTCCTCAAACTTTTCCAATTCAAGGGCCTCCAGGTCTCTGCCTGTGATAATAGCATCATTATTTCTATCCAGTATCCCAAGCCTCATTGCTATTGTCTTTGCTGTTAGTGGATGGTCACCAGTTATCATAACAGGCACAATACCTGCGTTTTTACACATAGAGACCGCCTCTTTTACCTCTTCCCTTGGAGGGTCCATCATACCAGTAAGACCAAGAATTGTGAGTCCTGTCTCCACATTTTTTATTGTAAATTCATCGGGGATTTTATCCCACATCCTATATGCTATACATAAAACCCTTAACCCATCTTCAGCCATCATCTCATTTATAGATTTAAGCCTTTCAATATCTATGTCTTTTATGCCACCAGATGTGAGGATATTGTTTGATTTATCCATCAGGGTATCTATGGCACCCTTTGTAAAAGAGATATAGCCTTCCTTCCATCTATGAAATGTGGTCATACATTTTCTCTCAGAGTCAAAAGGTAGCTCTGATATCCTTGGATAAATCCTTTCAAGCTCCTCTTTATTATAGTTGTGGATCTTTGCAACACTATATAGTGCTGTCTCAGTTGGGTCGCCTAAGATATTACCCTCTTTATCCATCTGGGCATCATTACTCAAGGCAAGGCCAGTCATTAAAAGCTCTTCTGCTGTATCTGAAATACTGGCCTTGTTTAAATCTGATACTGGAATAAGGGTATCTTCAATAAAGATCTTTTCAACGGTCATTTTGTTTTGTGTTAGTGTCCCTGTTTTGTCAGAGCAGATATAGGTAACTGAACCAAGGGTCTCGACTGCTGGGAGTTTCCTTATAAGTGCATTTAGTTTTACAAGCTTTTTTGCCCCAAGGGCAAGGGATATGGTTACAACTGCCGGCAGTGCCTCAGGTATTGCTGCTACTGCAAGGGATATGGCGGTGAGTAGCATCAATAAAATAGGTTCTCCTCTGAATACCCCAAATCCAAACACAATCCCACATATGGCAAGGACAGCTATTGCAAGCCTTTTTCCGAACACAACAAGTCTCTTCTGAAGTGGTGTCTTTACCTCTTCTTCAACCTGGAGCATTGATGCAATCTTGCCCAGTTCAGTCCTCATGCCAGTTGCCACAACAATACCTATGCCTCGACCGTATGTGACCATGGTCCCTTTAAAGGCCATGTTATTCCTATCTCCAAGGGACAATGATTCATCAGTAAGGGCACTATGCTGTTTTTCCACAGGTATAGATTCTCCTGTCAAGGCTGCCTCCTCAACCTTGAGATTAACAGCCTCTATAAGCCTCAAGTCAGCAGGGACAACCCGGCCTGCCTCGAGAACTACAATATCACCAGGGACAAGCTCAGATGCAGGAATTGTTGAATGAATCCCATCCCTTATTACAGTTGCTGTATGGGCTGCCATCTTCTTTAAGGCATCCATTGCCTTTTCAGCCCTGTATTCCTGTATAAACCCGATAATAGCATTAATAACAACTATGACTATGATGGCTATGGTATCTGATAATTCACCTATAAAACCTGAGATAATAGCCGCTGCTATGAGGATAAGGATCATGAAATCCCTGAATTGGTCAAGGAGCATGTTCAGGACAGTCTTTTTTTTCTTTTCTATCAATTCATTTGGGCCGTATTCATTGAGTCTTTTTATTGCCATATCTTTGGTTAAGCCTTCTATGCAAGAATCAAATTGTTTCATGATATTTTCGGTTTCCATTGTATGCAAACAATAACCACCCATTTTTTTCTCCTTTAAAAAAAAGACCTCTACCAGAATTTAATATCTGGTAAAGGTCTCACTTATCAGTTTTATCTAACCGACATACCGGTCTATATTTCACGACGTATTGACGATATTGCCGCTTGAAGTTACTCCCCTTTACTAATTATCTAATTTACAATCGACTGAAGGACAAAGTCAAGGAGAATAAGTTTAACCTTTTAAAACATACAGGGATACATCCACAGTAAGCTAAATCAGGATCTTAAAAATTGCTCTTTTTATAAATCTTGACTGTCCCATCTAAAACTCTAAAGGGTATAAACTGTCCTTGAATAGATTAGAAGTATCGAAAGCAAATCATCTTTACATATAAGGGTATTATAAATAAGACCATACTCATGGATATGTCCTTATAAAAATGGACATGTTTATTATCTTTAATGGGGTAAGTCTAAATATTTCTATTTACAATCTCTTTTAAAATTGATTAATATCTATCTCAATAAAATCAGTAATGGTAGGGGTGAGCATGTTCTACGTAGCAGATTTTGAAGATATTAAAAAAGGGAGAATTACAGATGTCTATTTTGTAAAAACCATGGAAATCCTAAAGAAAAGAGGGATAGATAAGTGGGTAAAGGCAGAGTTTATTGTAAAAAGGTTGCCTGAGGGTAAGTCATGGGCTGTATTTACAGGTATAGAAGAGGTCGCTAAGATTATAGAAGGCCTTAACATCAAGGTCAGGTCTATGAGAGAGGGAACTATTATAAAACCATATGAGCCTGTCCTTGAGATAGAGGGTATGTACACAGAATTCGGTATATTAGAGACCACAATACTCGGGCTTATATGCCAATCTTCTGGCGTTGCAACAAAGGCAGCAAGGTGCAAAAAAGCTGCAGGTAAAAGACCTGTGATAAGTTTTGGTGCAAGAAGAATACATCCTGCCATAGCACCTATGATAGAGAGGAGCGCATTTATAG
>JAOAHW010000203.1 GCA_026415015.1 Syntrophorhabdaceae bacterium | reverse complement strand
TCATGAAATATAGCCATTTATCCTCCAAGTAATCCAATAAATAAAGACCGCCTCTATTTTAAATAATATCCATGCTTTATTCAAATCAAATATTACAGACTATAGACTATAGACTACAGACAAAAGACTAAACCTAATTCTCCCTCTAAAAGTAAAAGAGTTATGTCCCTACTAATATCATGTGGATTTTCTATTTTTTATAGCCCTTGCGTATAAAAAAACAGCTTTAACATAGTTATCACAGTGATTATAATGCCATACAGCCTTTTTCATCTTCTCCTGGTTACCTCTTTCCCAACCGTGATTTTTTAGATAATTTGCAATGCTTGACATGGCATCGTGGAAATTAAAAAGGTCTATAGTCCCATTATTATCACCATCTACTGCGTGATTTAAAAAGGCAGTAGGGACAAACTGACATATGCCGAATGCCCCTGCCCATGAACCTTTGATAGAGAATATATCCTTTTTATAAAGCCTGGATAGGACAATTAGGTTTACCAACTCATCTTCTGCCCACCCAGAGCGTCTATTTTCTAATAATGTGAGGGTTAGTAATGCATTGAATATGCTGTAATTACCTAAATATGAACCAAAATTGGTCTCAATTCTGTAAATGGCAACAAGGACCTCTTTATCAACATTGTATGACCTCTCAATCTTTTTTAGTATATCTGCCTTTTCCTCTAATATCCTCTTACCCTTTTTTATGGATTTTTTACTTAAAAGACCAAACCTTGGGCTTAAGTAATTGATCCCTTTACCTTTTTTCTCCAGTATCTCAGGATAGAGGGTAATCCTATCATCGGAGAATATCTTCTTGATCTCATCTTCATTGAGCCCTTTTTCTTTGAGCTTCATGTAGAGTGATGGCCTCACATTAACAATATCAATGTCTATGGCATGGCTTAGAAAAGGAAGAAATAGGAAAAAGAGAAAAGGATATATTAACCTATTGTTTCTAAAAAAATTCATCAAGGGCTTTTTGAAGAGAATTTCTCCAACCTTCAGTAAATATTTCATGGTCTATCAAAGGCCTGTCCTTAATCACAGGTATCCTCTCCTCAAAGGTCTGTCTTTTGTTTTCATATATAACACCTATTGGTATCCTCTCTCCCCACTCAAGTGACTTTTCAAAGGCTGATATCCTGTCTTTGGGGTCATAGTTGTCACCTAAATGGTATACCCTCTGCCTGTACCATTCATAGGTATTGACCTTATTGAAGGTTACACAGGGCTGCAGTATATCAAGGAGGGCAAATCCCCTATGGTTTATTGCCTCTTTCATCATCTGTTTTAAATGTATAATATCACCTGCAAAACTTCTTGCTACAAAGCTGCAATCAAGGGCAACAGCAAGGGCTATGGGGTTTAGTTGTCCTGACAGTACACCAAAGGGCTGATTCTTTGTGACCACCCCCTCCATGCTTGTGGGTGATGCCTGACCTTTTGTAAGGCCATATATCTGGTTGTCATGGACAAAGAGTTTAACACCTATGTTTCTTCTTATGGCGTGTATGAGGTGATTTCCACCCTCTCCGTAGCAGTCTCCATCACCGGCTACAGCAATAACAGGCATCCTGTGGTTTGCAAGCCTTATACCAGTTGCCACAGGCAGTGTCCTTCCATGTAGTCCATTAAAGGTATTGCATCTTAGATAATGGGGAAATTTGCCTGCCTGACCTATCCCTGATACGATTGTAAATTCATGTGGTGCTATATCAAGCTCTACAAGGGTTTCCTTAAAGGCCCTCAGAATGCTGTAATTTCCGCAACCAGGGCACCATGCAGGGGTCTTCCCTTTGAAATCATCTATTGATACCATCTATTCTCCTTGCAAGAAGATCGGCAAAAAAAGGCTTGCCGTCAAACCTGTTTATATGATGGGTAAATTCATAACCTGTCTCAGCCTTTATAAGCCTTGAAAATTGACCTGTGGCATTGTTTTCTATACATATGGTCTTTTTTGCACCCCTTAAGATACCTATATAGTCCAACATTTCAGTGGATGGAAGGGGAAAGACCTCACTGAAATGGAACATAGCAATCTTATAATGCCTTGATATAATATCCACTACCTCCTTCATTACACCGTATGTAGAACCCCACCCAAAAAGGACTATATCTGGTTTTTCATCTCCATAAAACAAAGGTGGTGAAATCTCTTTTTTTATCAACCCCATCTTTTTAAAAAGTCTTTTGTCAACCATGGATACCCTTATCTCAGGGTCCTCTGTTATATGTCCTTCCTCATCATGTTCATCACTATCAGTAATAATAAGCCTTGTAGATGTCCCAGGCACACCAAATGGTGATACACCATCTTCTGTAATTGCATGCCTTCTGTAGTCTTTTATCGCCTCCAGGGAATCTCCCCTTATCCTGTAATCCTTATGAACAAACTTATTTATGTCAAAGTCTCCTTCTGTCCACTGGGAATCAGACAGATACTGGTCAGTAAGTATAAACACAGGTATCTGGTATCTCTGGGATATATCAAATGCCTTGTTGGTAAGGTAAAATGCCTGCTCTGGTGATCCAGGGGCAAATATAACCCTGGGAAATTCTCCATGACCTCCATGGAGGGCAAAGAGTAGATCACCTTGCTCTGTCTTTGTAGGCAGACCTGTGGCAGGTGCAGGTCTCTGGGCAAGGGCAATTACAATAGGAGTCTCTGTCATGGCAGCAAGGGACAGCCCCTCTACCATAAGGGCGAAGCCTCCCCCTGATGTCCCTGTCATAGACCTCACCCCTGCATAGGATGCCCCAATTGCCATATTTATAGCTGCTATCTCATCCTCTGCCTGCTCAACAACTATGCCGTATTCTTTAGCCTTTCCTGCTACATATAGCATTATTCCTGTTGAGGGTGTCATAGGATAGGCAGAGTAGAATTTACAGCCTGATGCTATGGCGCCAAGCCCAATGGCCTCGTTGACTCCAATGAGCATCCTTGGTTTGTTCTGTGGTTTTACTGTGAATGCACATTGGAGACATCGTTTCACAGCAAACTCATATCCTGCAAGGAAGGCATCCTTATTTAACTTTACGATTTCACTGCCTTTTTTATTTAATGTATCCTCTATTATGCCGAAGAATATATCTGTTCCCAGTCCGAGCATACCAAGGACAGCGCCCACAGCCACTGTGTTTGCCATGACCCTTTCTCTGCCATGTTTCTCTGCAAGCTCAATCAAAGGTATGTCAAGGAATCTATCGCCATAGTATCTCTCTTTAAGCATAAACTGGTCATATACTATTATACCCTGGGTTGCAAGCTCTGCCTCATGGGTACTAATGCTTTCTTTATCCAGGGCAACAAGTATATCTATTGTACTCTTTGATGAGGTCACTGGCCTATCAGAAAAGCGGATCTGATATATATTGTGACCACCCCTTATCCTTGATTCATATTCCTGGTGGGTAAAGATATGGTATCCTGTCCTTGAAAATACCTTTGCCAGGGAATCACCTATTGTCTGGATGCCCTGACCTGCCTCGCCGCCTATCTTGATTGTATAGTCCAGTGGAACCCCCTTTTTTTTAATTTATACAGATAAGGAAAAAAATAGCAAGAATAGTTTAACCTTTTCAAGGTTTTTATTTATCCAGAAGGGATATAAAATGTTTTTTGATGGACAATGGTGTCCTGGAAAAATCAAACTTATTGATAAAATGGTCAATTGGTATGTCCCTGCCCTCCTTGAATAAAGCATTCATACTGGCATAGACCTCACCGTTTCCATCCTCCATCCATGCGGTTGCATGGACATCCCTGCCCTCTATCCTGAGAAACTGCCCCTTTGCCACATATGGGACACCACATAGGACAGGTTTAAAAAATTCCATCTCTGTCTTTCTGGTCATGCATATCTTTTTTGTCTCCATAAATATGGCATACCATATTATGACATCCAGTATACCAAATATAATCCCTCCATGGAGGACATCTGTATAACCCTCAAATCTATTGTCAAGATTTACCTCGCAGTATACTATACCCTTTTCATACATCATCTGGAGTTGCAGACCATCTTTTCTGTTAAAGCCACAAAAAAAAGAATCCTTATAAACCGGAAGGATACCCTTCATTTTATTCCTCCTGATTTTAATCTCTACTAAAGCTTTTCTATGAGGTCTCTGTCTATCTCCATGGTGGCGGCAAACTGGACTGCATCAAGGAGTATCGCCACCCTCTCCTTGCCGTCCATCTCTCTCTCAAATATGCCTGTGAGGCCCTTAAAAGGCCCATCCTTCACAATAATCTTATCACCTTTTGATATGGGTTTTTTCTGGATTGTGGCAATGCCGTTTTCAAGCCTTGACTTAATAAACTCTATTAAATCCTCATGTATTGGCACAATCTTGTCTCCAAAATGTACAATCGTCTTTACGCCTCTTGTATATTTTACAAGATGGAAGTCATCTATGGCGTCAAATCGTGCAAATATATAACCTGGAAACATCTGCTCTATAACCTGGACAAACCTGTTGTCCTTATATTTTCTCAGCTTTAGCTTCGGGGCAAGGGTCTCTATCCCGCCTGATGAAAGATTTATCGCTGCCCTATCCTCATTTTTTGGTTTTGTATTTACTACATACCATTTTCTCATCGCTGATTTTTTACAATGAAAAAGAAAAATTATCAAGAGAGTTTCGCATGAAAAAACCTTGACAGTTTTACAATGATTTTATTAATATTCAAACTATAATGAAAATTGAAATATTGGGTTGTTATGGAAATTCAATAGGGGATTTCAAGACTACATCTTTTCTCATCGATGATTCGATCCTCCTCGATGCAGGAACAGTGACTGATGTCTTAAATGATGACCGTTTAAAAAAGATAAGCAATATCATTATAACCCACACACATCTTG
>JAOAHW010000182.1 GCA_026415015.1 Syntrophorhabdaceae bacterium | reverse complement strand
CAGTGGGACGCTTTTCCTCTCATTCCCATGCTATATAGCAGCAGGAAAGGTCCTTATGCCAATGGAACTCCAGCCTGAATACTATCTGAGAAGCATTGCTGATGAGAAATGCACAGGTGGATGGAATACAGTTCCCACATGGTCAGATGTGATAAATGCCATTAAATCTGGTCAGATCGACCTATCAAAATATGATTTATCAGCATTAAGACATATCGAGATAGGGGCTCAGCCTGTCCCATATGTCCTCCTTGAAGATTCAAAGAAGATATTCCCAAATCTGCCTATAGCAAATATATATGGAATTACAGAGGGCGGTGGTGGTGGCCTCACAAACTGCTATGATGAGGACATTATGAGGAAACCAGGCTCCATAGGAAAAGCAACTGTCTTTATGGAGGCAATGGTAGTCGACAATGACGGCAATGAGCTGCCCCCTGGCAAGGTAGGAGAACTAATACTCAAAGGACCAAGGCTAATGAAGGAATATGCCATGAACCCTGAGATGACAGCCAAGACCATAAAGAATGGCTGGTTATATACAGGTGATCTGGCATACAAGGATGAAGAGGGCTTTATATTCTTTGCCGACAGGTCAAAAGACCTTATCATCAGGGGTGGTGAGAACATATTCCCGGCAGAGATAGAGGATGTGCTTCGTAAACACCCCAAGATCCAGGACGTTGCAGTCCTCGGCTATCCACACCCAAGGCTTGTAGAGATTGTTATGGCAGTCATACAGGCAAAAGAGGGTGAGACCATCACAGATGAAGAGGTCATAAACTTCGTGAAGGAAAAGGGTCTTGCCAAATACAAATGGCCAGAAAAGATGATCTATGCACCAATACCTCGTAACCCTGCCGGCAAGATAGAGAAACCAAAACTAAGAGATATATATGTAAAACCGGCAAAAGAGGCAATGGAGAAGGAGTTCAAAAAACAGTCATAGAAGGGGGTTGAAATAAAGGCCTTATAAAAACCGCCTGCCCTGAAAGCAGGCGGTTTTTTAATAAATATGCCCTGACACATCCATAGCATTGAAATGGGATGATATTATTTTGTTGATTTTTTACGGTTTAAGCAAAAAATAAAGGTCTTTACCCTTAAAAATATGGACCAGAAAAAGAAAAAGGCTATAATACTCATATTAATAGGTGTGCTTTTGCCTATTGTATTTTTGTTTTTCACATCAGGTTACATGGAAGGTGCAGGTTTTATAAAAAATCTATTAAACATAAAAATAGTAATAAATTTGTTTGGTAAGACCATAGGCATTCCCTATAGGTTTATTTTGGCTATTGGTGTAATTATTGTGTATGCTGGTATTACAGTTATAATTAAGAAAGAAGAAGAAGAATAACATTATCTGAGCCTGAATTCTACGGGGAGCTGAACAAAAAGTCTCTGTGGTTTTTTTCTAAATTGATAGACCTTTAAGATGGCATCCTTAACAGCCTCATCGAGAAGTGTATAACCTGAACTCTTCAGTATCTTAATATCGTTAATAAAGCCTGCCTCATTTATAACAAATGATATAATCACCCTACCCTCAATGCCCATCCTTCTTGCCTTTTCTGGGTAGGTAATATTCTTCATAACAGCATCCCTCACATAGTTATAGTCCTCAAGATTGATCCCTCCTCCCTGGCCTGCACCAGAGCCTCCTCCTCCGCCAGTACCCCTACCATAACCAGATCCACCTGAACCACCTGTTAAAGACCCAGAGCTAATGCCTGAGTAACCAGATCCTGCCTTAGCTACCCTAATATGCGGATAATCTTCTTCTAAAAAATCATCCCTTTCACCTTTCACAGGGTTAAGGGATATGGTATCTCTCTTATCTGATGCTGTATTAATTTTACTGTTATCCTGTGTTTTATCCTGGCCTTGGTCTATTTTTCTTTCATTTCCCCTATTAAAGCTTTCCTTCTGGCCTCTATCTCCTGTCTGACCACCCGTACCCCTGCCTATACCTTTTTTATTTGTTCCATAATCACTGTTCACTATGGTAAAATCCACAGAGATGGTCTCCATGACTTTAGGGGTTTTAAAAGAAATAGATAATACAAAGGTTATAATAGCAAGATGGGCTGCCACAGATAGAAAAAAATATTTTGGCCACTCCATACTGTAATTTATAACACCTTGATTATTTTGTCAAAGTATTGTGAAGCGAGACCATTAGAAGGATTTTAATTGAAAAGGAGGGGTTATGGCAACATTTATTGTCTTTATAATCGCCATTTTACTTGTCACAATATTCTCTATACAAAACTCGATGGTGGTGGGCATAACCTTTTTATTCTGGCGTTTTGAGGCATCCCTTGCCTTAATAATCTTTCTATCTGCCCTATCAGGGGTAATAATAGCCCTATTCTTCTTCCTATGGCTCAAGGTGAAAAAATCAGCTGAACAACAAGGGGCTTGAAAAAGGACCCGACCCTGTGGCACTACCTTGATGCCCTATTGTTTATCTCAAAACCCTGCTGAAGGTTTTAAAATTTATCCTTTATTATCTTAGTAATTCTATTAAAAATGAAACAGTAAACATGCACCTGGAGTTTATAAAAAAATTTATTGACAATCGAAAACAAAGAAGCCAAAATACTATTCACACAGATATAAATAGTTACACATTTCTTTAAAAATACTCATTGTGGATCATGGGGGGTTTAAAAAAAGTATTTTTAATGCAAAATTTTATATTTTGAATGCCTTTAATTTCCAGACTTGAAAAAATACCCAAGAATAAATTAGATTCTATTGGTTTCATACAAGATAAAATATTAGAATCAAAAACAAGCCTGAAACGCTGTAAAGGCGGTCAAAAAATATAAAGGAGCTATTATAAATGAAAAAAAGCGATGTATTCAAAATAACCTTGACTAATGATATCTATTACCTCCCAATTGTACAGGTTTGCATAAGAGAAATAGCAAAGAAAATAGGCTTTGATGATGAAGACATCTATAAAATAGAGCTTGGACTCGAAGAAACCTATACTAACATAATAAAACATGCCTTTGAGGACGATGAGGATAATACATTTGAAATTATCTGCGAACATATACCAAAGGGTATCAGAATAATATTCAAAGAAAAGGGTATACCATTCGACCCTAATAGACTTCCACATTTTTCACTTGCAGAAGAGATTGACGATATATCTTCATCAGGGCTTGGAACATACCTTACAAAAGAGGTCATGGATGAGGTATTATTTCGCAACCTCGGACCACAAGGCAAAGAGACCCACCTTGTAAAATATCTAAAAAGCAGAAATATAAGAGAGAGCTTAACAGAGGCAGAGTTAAAACCAGAAATAAAACCACATGAAAAGCCTCAACAGATTACAACGGGAAAGATTGAATATGAAGTCCGGCTTATGGAGCCTGAAGAGGCAATTGAGATCTCAAGGGGTGCCTATAAGTCTCATGGCTATACATTTTTCGATGACAATATCTACTATCCTGAACAGATAGTGGAATTAAACAAAACAGGACAGATGATATCTGCTGTGGCAGTTTCAAAGGAAAAGGGATTTATGGGGCATGCAGCCCTTGTGTATCCATATCTTGGTGCACAGATTGCTGAATTAAACTTTATCTTTGTCAACCCTGAATACAGGGGTCAAGGTTGTATGAATAGACTTATAGATTTTTTATTCCAGATAAAAAAACCAAACATACTAAAAGGTGTATATGCCTATGCAGTAACAAACCACATCTTTACCCAGAAGACCATGTACAAATTTGGTCTTGTGGACTGTGGTATCGAATTAGCCACAAGCCCTGCAACCTGGATATTCAAGGGAATAGATGGCGATACATCCCAAAGGATTAGTGTTTCACTGAGCTTTAAATACATGGAGCCACCACCAAGCCTTAACCTATATCCCCCAGAAAAACACATGGCGATGATAAAAAAAATATACAGTTGGATGAATGTGAAGAATAACTATATGATACCTGAAATATCAGAGCCAGTTTTTACAAATGAAAGGTCAAACATAGAAACAACAATCCATGCCTCTGAGGGCAGTGCAGAGATATTTATAAACAATTTTGGGTCTAATATAATCAGGGAGATAAAAACTCTCACAAAAGACCTGTGTATAAAGCAGATGTCCTCTATTACTCTGTTTTTAAGTCTTGAAGACCCTATGACATATTTTATAGCCCCAGAGTTAGAAAAGATGGATTATTTCTTCTCAGGTATTATGCCACAGACAGCTCATGGAGATTCCCTTATACTTCAATACTTAAATAATGTGGCCTTTAACTATGATAAGTTGATGATATATACAGACTTTGGTAAAGAACTCGTCTCGTATATAAAATCATGCGACCCCTATGCGTAAATGGCAGAAGAACCAAAGACTGATTTAATTGCCTTCATTTTTAAAAACTTAGTAAGACCTTTACAAGTTCAAAAGGTCTTGAAGTAAGGAAGAAACCAACTGATGTCAAAGGCATTAAAAAACTTAGATATGCCTAAATGCTCTTTTGATGACATCCTGGCCTACAGGCTCTGTTAAATATGAGACAACGACAAAGATAATGAATGAAATGGGTAGGGCAATAACCTGTGGGTCAATTACATTAAAGGGATGACTCACAAGCGAGTCTTGACCAAAGAAGAAACGGCAAATACCTATAGCCCTTGACTCATTTTCATGAAAGAAAAACATCCATATGAGGGATGAAAAAAAACCACATAAGATGCTTGCCTTAGCAGCTGTCTTTGTCCCCCTCCTCGAATACAAACCAAAAAGATATGCCGGGATGAATGTGGCACCGCACAGGCTAAAGAAAAATGCTGTTGCCACTGCCACAATACCCTCAGGCATTAAAAGTCCCAATATTAATGTTGCAAAGATACTGAAGACTATACCTATCCTTGTTACAATAGTAGTCTCAGCCACTGATTTACCCTTGAGGAGTGCCTGTTCAAATATATCCCTGCTCAGTGATGCACCCAGGGCAAGGAACTGGGCACTATTGGCACTCATGGCAGCAGACATGAGGGTTACAAGAAATATAGCCACAAACCACTGGGGATAAAACATGTCTATATAAAGAGGTATTATCTTGTCCACATTTCCAGATACAGATTCTATTGCGAGCTTGCCTGTACTCTTATAAAAGATTACATTGGTTAGGGCACCGACAGCAAATGCTATGCCTGTTGTAAAGAGTATATAGATAGCTGTAAAGGGGATTGACCTGTTTAGCTCCCTGTCTGATTTAAGGGTCATGAACCTGACATTTAGCTGAGGTTGGCCCAGTACACCTATACCTACACCCATTATCATTGTAGTTATTACAGACCACCATACAGGTGAACCTGCACGGGGAAATGATGTAAAACCATTATGACCTCCAGATAAAAGGTCCTGAGGTATATAAGATGTCATGGATGTCAGACCCTTATGCCCCTCGACAATCCCCCCTGCCAACATATAGGTTGTGGCACCTATAATGATCATTACCACAATCATTATTATACCCTGGAATGCAGATGTATATAGGACACCCTTTAAACCACCCCATATAACATAACAGGCATTAATGAGGAGGAATACAAGGAGTGCTGTGGCAAAGGGTACTTTAAGATAGACCTCAATAAAACGGGAGATACCTATAAGTATGGCAGCGGTATAGACAGGCATAAAAAAAAGTATGACAAAGCCTGAAAATCCCTGTATGAATCTAGAATTATACCTCCTGCCAAGGAGTTCAGGAAAGGTATGGGCATCTAATGCCTTACCCATCTTCCTCGTCCTCTTGCCAAAGACAACAAAGGCGATCAATACACCGATGATGATATTCAAAGAAGCAAGCCATGACATACTGAATCCATAGAGGGCGCTTATCCCTCCAAAACCAATGATTGCCGAGGTGCTAATATAAGTAGAGCCGTAGCTCAAAGACATTATAATGGGGTTCACCTGCCTACCGGCCAGGAGATAATCAGAGACTGTGGTTGTCTTTTTATAACCGAGATAACTCAGGTATATTATTATGGTAAGGTATACAATTGTAAAGACTATGAGGTATAGCATCTTTTATGGCAGCTTTTCTATAAGCTCTATCTCCTCTCTTTCCCATCTTATTTCTTCCCTGTAGTCACCATCCTTTTCATCTATGCCTTTTTTCCAGTTTACAAAACCGTATATGAGACATATGATTGTAGAGATAGGTGTAAGGATATAACCTAAAAAGATCCAGATATCAGGAAAGCCAAGCATTGTCTTATTTGATTAGCATGTAGATTTTTCCATTGTCAAGGATTATCAAGCCCCCGCCCTTATGGTTATTATATCCCCGTCCTTGACAATATAGGTCTTACCCTCAAGCCTCCAGGCTCCTGCCTTTTTACAACCTATAAAGCCATTGTATTTAATGAAGTCATCGTACGATACAACCTCTGCCCTTATGAATTTATTGTAAAAGTCTGTGTGTACTGTCCTTGCAGCCTCATGGGCATTCTCTCCTTTTTTTAAATGCCATGCCCGACACTCATCATCACCTACTGTAAAAAAAGATATGAGGCCAAGGGTATCACAGGCAAGCCTGATGATCCTCCCCCTTATAGACTCTTTAATACCATATTCTGCCATAAAACCACCCAGTTCAGCATCTGACATAAGACTCAACTCTGCCTCAAGCCTTGCACATGCTGCAATACATGGTATACCTTCATGGACAATGCTCTTTAGTGAATCCTCTACATCAGCAGCCAAGGATAGTCTCTCTTCTGAACAATTAACAAGTATCATCATGGGTTTCTGGGAGAGAAACTGAAATCCCCTTATGTGCCTCATCTTTTCTTCAATGCCCTTTAAAGTCATAAGTGGTTTCTCTTCATTTAGATGACTTAAACATACATCAAGGAGTTCTTTTTCCTGCTGAAGCAAGGGATTTTCCCTTTTTCCTCCCTGTTTTGCTATGCGTTCAAGCCGCTGTTCCACCTGTGCCATGTCCGAGAGGATAAAGTCATTCATAACAGACCTGTATCCCTGAAAAAAATCTTTTTCTGTATCTTCAAAGAATGGTAGAACAAGGATAAATGCATCGGCCTGCCTTATCTGCTGGAAGATTCCAGAGTTCAGCGAGGGTGTATCAGTGAGTTCTATCCTTGCATGGACTGTCTTCCTTGACTTAAAAAACCTGCTGAGATTCTCAAGCCTTTCATCAGGGACATCTATTATGGATACATTTCCAGAACCTGCCTTGCCCTCTATGGGCGTCCTGCTCAGTGCATGAAAAATAGTTGTCTTACCAGAGCCTGCCTTGCCAATTATTGATATATTCATCCTTACATCCTCTGTTGCATATACATCTTATTTGTTTTATCCCTGTTGAAGAGTGTCTTGATGTAATTTGAAATCCTTCCTATAATAGATTTACTTTGCAGGGCAATCTTTATCTTTTCCTCATCTGTTATGTCCTCGGCAACCCCTTTTTTTTCAGAAATAACCCTCTTTGCCTTTTCCCAGTCTATCTTATCTGACAATCCTGACCTTTCTATCTCCTTTAATGCCTCATCGTCGAAGTTTTTAATCTTTCTGTAGATATCCCTGTGAACCTCAAGGTATATCTTTTTGTTGTCAATAAATGCTATTTTTACAGGTTTGTAGATGATTTCTCCCTCTATGTCTTTGTTCACTTTAGGGTAGAAAATCTCCATGTGTTTTGGTAGCATTCTGGCACACCCGTGACTGCTATATCTGTATATGCTTGTTGGCCATATGGTCTCGTGTATTAAAAAGGCAGGTATTGACGTCCTTATGGCATATCTGCCCAGGGGATTGCCCTTACCAGGAGGAACTACCTCCTCTACTGTTTTATTATTTAATTCCATCTCAAGTTGAATAGATTTAGGGACACGCCATACAGGATCTTTCTCTTTTCCTGTTACCTTAAACCTACCCTCAGGCGTCTTCCACTCTATGTTATACAGTCCATGTTGTGTTACAGGCATGCCAAGACATAGAGGATAGTATGAATCGAGGACGCCATCCTTAAAAAAATAGAGCATCCTGTCAGGAATATTTATGATTATGCCATCATTGACTATCTTGGGTACAATCTTTCTTGTGTTCACTTTGAGCTTTGTCCCTGGCTGTAATATTACCTTTGGTTCAAGCTGATTATCGTTTATCAGGGTCTTTTTTTCAACGCCCAGTTTAGAGGCAATAAGTCCTAAGGTGTCTCCCTTCTCCACTGTATATATACCCTCTTCGCCTATGAGGATACTGGCAAAAGCACCAGTTATAGTATGGGCTATAATTAATATCCCTGAAATTATTATTGATAACAATCTCATGGCTATAAATAATACCATTTTTAGATACCAGTCTTCAAAACAAAAAGACTTATGGTATTTTGATTGAAATCTATTAGTAGTATATGATAGTTAAAAGGCAGGTGAACAAATGGGACTAATAAACCTCTTATTTAAAGACCCTGTTGCTTTTGTTCTCGTTGCTATACCTCTTTTGTACTCCATAATAATCCATGAGCTTGCCCATGGGTGGGTAGCCTACAAGATGGGGGATCCGACTGCAAAATGGCTTGGCAGATTAAGTCTAAACCCCTTAAGACACCTCGACCCCATAGGGACAATAATGCTCTTTGTCTTTGGATTTGGATGGGCAAAACCTGTTCCAGTGAATTTCAATAATCTAAGAGATGAACGTAAAGGCCTAATCTTTGTCTCTTCTGCAGGGATAGTTGCCAATATCATCCTTGCCTTTTTTTCTCTATTATTTTTAAGACTCCTTGCCCCTTCACCCTTTGGACATCTATCAACCATGCTGACTATTGTTGCGAGGATAAACATCATGCTCGCTGCATTCAATCTCATCCCCATCCCACCCCTTGATGGCTCTAAGATACTTATGGGGTTTGCATCGAGGAGGTTTCAGTATACCCTTATGAGGCTTGAACCATATGGTATGTTTATCATTATAGGACTTCTTTTTCTCGGTGTCCTTGACCCGCTTATTGCCTTATTCAGGTGGGCAATACTCAAGATAGTAATTTTATTGATACCTTAACAAATTTATTATTTTTCAATGTTTGTGTAAATTAAATTTTAACCTGAAATTTACACAAATTTATCTATCTTTATTTCTTCTTTCCGTAATTTAGAGATAGATACTCTGTTATAATTTTTGCATCTTCATCTGTTATATTGGAATTTCTCTTTGCCTTCATACGTTGAACTGTAGCATCCCATTCTTCAGCGGTCTTTTGAACTGATGTTGCTTTTTTAAATCCATGGCAGGCACTGCATTTCTTTTCGAACAATTCCTTTGCCTTGTCAACTTTTTCAGTATCTGAGCTATAAACCATACCTGTGGTAAGAAAGATAAACATAGCAATAAGACCTAAAGACAAAAATGTTTTCATAGTACCCCCTATAATGGTTTATTCTATCTTATTTAATAGACACATACACTATAATAGTTTATAATATGTTTGCATGGAGAAAAAATCAAGCTTTTTAAAAAGCTGATTTTTTAAACAAGATGAGGAGGTTTTATGTTTAATGTTTCAGAGATTGCTACTGATGTAATCAAAAAGTTTCTTGAAGGTAAGGAAGGCCCACACTCTGTGAGAGTCATGATGATGGAAGGTGGCTGATCCGGGCCCTCATTGGGTATGGCTCTGGATGAGCCAAGAGAAAATGATGAGGTCTTTAATCAAAATGGTGTTAAGTTCCTTATAAATAAAGAGCTTTTTGACCAGGCAAAGCCAATCATGATTGACTTCTTTCAGTCGCCTATGGGTGGCGGATTCACTGTCAAGTCAGCTTTATCTAAAGAGGGAGGCTGCGGCTCCTGCAGCTGTTAAAAGATTAAATCTCATATCTGAAAAAAAGCATAGGCAATACCTTTTTGAATAGGGACTCTTGAGAAGGGTCTCTATTCAAAGATTTTTACATGATAGTGTTCAGAAGAGTATAGAATAATATGTGGTGATTTTTTTGGATATAGCCTATCAGAAACAGGTAACAATTACCTAATAAGAACAGACAGACTTGAGTTTTATAAGAGACATGATGGCAGAGTTTTCAGGTATTGCATGCCACTCCATTGAGGGATTTTCATAAGATGAGAGTATTTTGTTTTCTGAATCATAATCTGCCCCTGAGATTAGCCTGAATTTCTTTTCTATACAGTTTATCTCGTAGATATCCTGAGAGGATTCATAGTTTTCATAACCTTCTATTGATAGCCCTCTTTTTAGCCTCTCTCTTATCTCCCAGTTTCTTGCCTCATTTCCCTTCACTGCACTGCCAAGTTTTACCCTCACTAGTCCTTTTGTTATCTCTTCCAGGTTATCTGCATCAAAATAATAGTCCCTGAGATTATCCATGTCAAAGAGCCTCCAGTTCCTCTCCCCTACCTTTCCTGTGCTACAACCGCATATAATTATAAAACAAAATATTATAAAGATGGTCAGTCGCATAGTCAGTCTCATTTTTTATAGAACATCTCTGTATTCTATGGGTTCATCAAACCTTATTCTTCCCTATAAGAGGAGATACGCTGCCTCAACTTTAGATTCATATCTTTTTCTTGCAATACAGGAGACTGACTTACCTCAATACGAAGGTATTTTATATCATTCATTTGGAGACTTTTGTTTTAATAAAAATCAGATGCAGTAAAATGGCATTTTAATACTGCCAAAATAAAGCTCTAAAAAAACAAATTTCCCTTAACTATCAAACTTTTCATTGGCCTTATGCTGTTTATGTAAAAAACACTGCCCCTGCAAAACTTACAGATGACTTGCCGTCATACCACTGTTTATAGCCTGTTATGTGGCACCTGCTATCTTTTAAGAGTAGAAGCTGGAGATATATGGCTGTAAGCCCACAGATACGCCTTTTATCCCCTTCGTCTTTTACGAGTTGAAAGAACCTCTCTGCATCCACATCCCTTATACTTTCCAGCAGCCTTTCATCCTTTGTCTTTGATTGTGCCAGTGTCAGGTTATCAAGGGGGTATCTATCCCCAAATTGCTCTCCTATGTGGGCAAGGTCTACCCCTGATAAAACAATGCAGGGTTTCCCACATCTTTCTATCGCATCTTTTAGCCTAACTATAATGTCTTCTATCTCCTTATCAGGAAATGGCTTTATACCTTGGATGCATTCATGCATAGACCCTGTAAGTATGGGGAGTATCTCGAAATCATAATCCATAACAAACTGGAGTAAAGGCAGTTGTAGTTCTATGGAATGCTCACTTCTATGTGGCCATTCATCTATATAGCTCGCAAGGACTGGGTCTTCTTTAATAATAGTAGCCAGCATCTCTGAATTTTTACAGGTATCAATAGGTGTGGCAAAGTCTTTAAGGGATATGTTTATTATTTTTTCTGTTTGCCTGTGTGAGACACCAAGGATAACAATCAGTGGTTTTTCAACCCCCTTTAGATATCTGTAGACATCTCTATATACCTCGATGCCCCTGTTATAGTCTATGTGCGGGGCAAGGATGCCTGTTATTTCTATGTTTAGATTTTGCTGTGGCTGACCATCCTCTTTAAAGACACTATCTAGATATACAAGAAGGTCCATCCTGTTGGCAGGATAGCTCCTGCCAGCAAGGAATGGTTCCCTTGTCTTTTCTGCCTCATATTCTTTTTTAAGTCTGTCCACAAAATTCCTATAATTATCATTAAATAAAAGGAGATTCTTATCTAAGGTATCCACAAACTGCTCCAGATGCTCCATGTATATGAGCTGTCCGAATGTCCTCATATATTCTGCCTGGATATCTCTCAATGAGTGGTTTCCATCCATTAAAGAGATAAGAAAAGCCGCATTTCTTGTTATTACAAGTGGTTTTTCCATTATCCCTTCAGAATCCTGGATAAGAACAAACTCTTCTCCATCTTGCTGGATTGGAAATGCCTCAATATACCTTATCTGCGGGTTCTCCATAATCCTTAAAAAAACCTTTTTAAATGCCCCTAATTAGTAGTCATTTTCCTGTGTTATCCCTGAAAGCACCCACTGTCTTGTGCCTGTTTTTCTGTAGAATGTCCAGTATTCAATGAACTTAACAGGGTCACGGTCGCTCCCAGAGATAATCCTTCCATCTTTCTCATCTACAGTATAATCGAGGAGATTGGCAGAGATCTTAACAGTAATATACTCCTCACCCTGGTCCTGGGCAGCATCTACAATCTCCACCCCGCGGATTGCTATATTCTCAAGGCGATTGATCTCCTTATTGGCAATCTGTTTGTTTATCTCATCCTGGAATATATTGAGCATCTGAGGGGTCAAGAGGTCTCTTACACTGCTTAGGTCTCTCCTTGTCCATGCACCCTGTATTTTGAAGAATATGTCCTGTGCAGTATCTTTGAATTTAGACTCATCAAAAGAAGGGTCCATCTCTGCTATATGGCGTAGGCCTAAAGATACATTATCAATCTGACTGGATGGCATATCATAGGCAGGTTCTTGATTATACGAATAACCTACATAGCCAGGTCCTGCGGCAGCCATCTCTATCTGTCTTCTTGCCTTAATCCTTTTCACTATAAAATAGATTATGCCTACTATTATCAGGAGTATGATTATATCACCAAAACCAAAACCACCACCCCAGCCTGTGCCAGCATAGCCAGTCCTGCCAAAAAGCATGTTCCCTATCATCCCGCCAATAAGGCCACCACCTATACCATAGAGGAGGCTCCTGCCAAAAGAGGGTGATGATTGCTGGGCCTGTGGTATGGGTTGACCAGGCTGTGTTGGCTGCTGGTATGGTCTTGTAGGTTGTGATGGCGTTGACCTTTGATAACTCCTGCCAGAACTAAAACCACGACTGCCTGAAGACCTTCCGCCACCTGCCCTGGCATAGGCAATACTATCCATGGCACAGTAGCATAGAAAAAACATGGTAATGAAAAATGCCCCTATCTTCAAATACTTTTTTAATCTCCTATCCATGCTACCCCCTTTTATAAATTTTTATAATATTATCATATTCATTACGAACAAGTCAAAAGAGACCTATACGCTTCTTGTAAGGTTTTTATGTGGCCTTTCTACCAAAAGGTATTTTTAGTTTTCTCATCCTGTGTCTTAATGTCCCAGGATTGATGCCAAGGAGCCTGGCTGCACCATCTCTACCCTCTACCTTCCCTTTTGATATCTTCAGTGCGTTTTGTATATGTTCCCTTTCCATTGCCTCAAGGGTTGAGAATTTATTAACATCCATGTCATAAGACCCATCTTTTTTAAAATCACCCTGCAATATATCCTTGAAATTAAGGGGTCTGCCTTTAAAGAGTATTATTGCCCTCTCCACAACATTTTCTAATTCACGGACATTGCCAGGCCAATCATATGACATTAGGGTATCCAGTGCGCCCTTATCTAATACAGGGATCTCAGGCAGGGCCATCTCCCTGAATTTCTTCATTATGAAATGCTGGACAAGGGCAGGGATATCACCTTTTCTCTCTCGAAGAGGTGGTATGTAGATTGGGAATACGTTAAGCCTGAAAAAAAGGTCTTCCCTAAATAGCCCTTTTTTCACAAGTTCTTCAAGGTTACGGTTTGTGGCAGATATAACCCTCACATCGATCTTTAAAGAAACAGTCCCTCCTACCCTTTCAAATTCTTTTTCCTGCAGAACCCTGAGAAGCCTTACCTGGGCATTAAGGGGTAGTTCGCTTATCTCATCAAGGAATATTGTCCCATTATGGGCCATCTCAAACCTGCCTTTCTTCTGTGATATGGCGCCTGTAAATGAACCCTTTTCATGACCAAAGAGTTCACTATCTATAAGGGTATCAGGAATGGCTCCGCAGTTGAGTTTTATAAATGGTCCATTGGATTTAGGTGATAGGCTGTGTATTATCTGTG
>JAOAHW010000153.1 GCA_026415015.1 Syntrophorhabdaceae bacterium | reverse complement strand
CCTACAGGTTCAGGTAAAAGTACAACCCTGTATAGTGCCCTGGCTGAAAAAAACAGCATAGATGTAAACATATCAACAGTGGAGGACCCGATAGAGTATGACCTGGCAGGTATAAACCAGGTTCAGGTAAATGCAGACATAGGACTTGACTTTGCCAGGGTATTGAGGGCCTTCTTAAGGCAAGACCCAGACATTATACTTGTGGGTGAGACAAGGGATAAAGAGACAGCCAAGATAGCTGTGGAGGCAGCATTAACAGGTCATCTTGTCTTTACCACCCTCCACGCCAATGATGCACCAAGCACATTTATGAGGCTCAATGAGATGGGCATAGAGCCTTTTCTAACATCCACATCAATCATTGGTATTATTGCCCAGAGGCTTGTCCGTAGAATCTGTCCCCAGTGCAAAGAAAAATATAAACCTGAAGGTGTTATATTGAAATACCTTGGTTTAGAAGAAGGAGTAGAGTTATATAAAGGTAAAGGCTGCGATGCCTGTGGGCTCTCAGGTTACAAGGGCAGGGTAGGTGTCTATGAGGTTTTGATGGTCAATGAGTCAGTAAGACACCTTATTGCAGAGGGTGCAGAGACCCAGTTAATAAGACAGGAGGCAATAAACTCTGGCATGAGAACCCTCAAGGACTACTGTTTGATATTACTTCAAGAAGGGCTAACAACAGTGGATGAGGTTCTCAGGACAGTGGCAATACAGACTTGAAAAATAACTCCATTGTAAAGACAAGGCTTGCATCAGTAATATTGAGGGTTCTCCTCTATATATTTGCAGTTGCCCTCATATCGTTAATCTTCTATGTTTATCATGAGGGCGCATGGAGGGATATACTACAGTATTACAAATTCTTTTATGACCCTAAGAGGTTAAAGGTATTTATAGCATCCTTTGGCCCATTTGCATCCTTAGTATTTGTTATTGTCCAGGCATTGCAGGTTGTATTTGCACCCATCCCAGGTGAGGTAACTGGATTTGTCGGTGGTTTTCTCTTCGGCAAGATAATGGGTGGGGTTTTATCCACAATAGGTCTCACCATTGGTTCTTTGATAGCCTTTTATATAACGAGGTTATTCGGGATAAAAGCTGTGGAGAAGGTTGTAAAAAAAGAATATATTGACAAATTCAATCACTTTGTGACCCATAAGGGTCTATATATCACCTTTATCTTCTTTGTAATCCCTGGTTTCCCAAAGGACTCACTATGTTATCTCCTTGGCCTTACCCATATAAGACTCGCAGATTTTCTTATCATGAATATAATAGGTCGTCTGCCAGGCACAATGATGCTGACCTTACAGGGAGATGCCTTAAGGCATGGCAAGTACCAGGCATTTTTCACCCTTCTTGT
>JAOAHW010000119.1 GCA_026415015.1 Syntrophorhabdaceae bacterium | reverse complement strand
AGATGTGTATAAGAGACAGCCCATCAAGGCATCAGAAGCCATCCCTACCAGTGATGTCCGTGTGAATATAGATATAAAAGAGGCAAATGGCTTTGACCCTGACACATTAAAGGTAGTCTTTAAGACAAAGGCATTTGAACCACCGAGGCTTGTTGTGGCAGATGTGGGTATAGATGACCAGAACAAGAACTCCCGCATAGAACCCATGGAGATAGTAGAGGTAACAGCAAGGATACAGAACATAGGTCATGGTATGGCAAGGGGTGTCTCAGTGGATATAGAGAAAGGCAAAAATGTCTTTATAGCAGGTGACACCATCACCCACTTTGACCTCGGCAATATTCCAGCAGGCAGATTCAAGGATATTAAGTTCATGTTCTATACCAACAAGCAGATAAAACACGGTGAGAAAATACCCATCACTATAAAGATAAACGAGGCAAGACCCCAGTTCAGGATAGCCCATGAGCTTGGTTTTATCATGGATGCACCCCAGAGAAGGACCCAGGAGATTATTGTCAGGGCCACAGAGGAAGCACCAAGAGATATAACCCTTGCCACAGGCCTGAGTGTAGATGTGGATATGAGGATACCAGAGGGCAAAAAAGCAGGACCTTTTGATGTGGCTGTTATAATAGGCAACAAAAACTATAAGGCAATCCCTGGTGTACCAGATGTGGAGTATGCAGACAGGGATGCCCGCATCATGAAGGAGTATCTTGTAAGGACATTTGGCTTTAGGCCTGAAAACATCATCTATGCAGAGGATGCCACATTTGCAAGATTCAACGAGATATTCGGCTCAGATAGAAACCACAAAGGAAGGCTTTACAACTACATAAAGGAGAATGTCTCTGAGGTCTTTATCTATTATGTAGGTCATGGCGCCCCTGACATAGAGACAAAGGATGCGTATTTTGTCCCTGTAGATGCAAATCCACAGTTTATAACATCAAACGGCTACAGGCTTGAGACATTCTACAAAAACCTATCAAAACTCCCTGCAAAGAAGATTACAGTTGTCCTTGATGCATGCTTCTCAGGCAACTCAGGCAAGGGTCTCATATTAAAAGACATAAGCCCCATTGTCTTAAGCGTGAAAAAGGACATAAATACCCCTGCCAATGCTGTTATAATGACAAGTGCTGCCATGGACCAGGTATCCACATGGTATCCTGACAAAAGACACTCCCTCTTTACATACTATTTCCTGAAAGGCATCCAGGGCGATGCTGATGCAAATAAAGACGGCATAATAACAGTGGCAGAGATGAAGGCATATCTAAATGAGCATGTCCCCTATATGGCAAGGAGGCTAAACAACATAGAGCAGCACCCTGTAGTAACAGGGGATGAGAAGGAAGTTTTGGTGAGGCTTTTGAGGTAAAGGTAGCAAAGGGAGAGGGTGGAAAAAGGCAGAAGAGGGCAAGATATATGGCAGACATCCTCTCAGCCTACTGTGATTTTGAGATATTTTTGAGAAAATATGAGAGATTCTATTATGAAGGCATAAAAAGGAGACTAAAAAACCTATGAGTGATGAACTCTCTCACATCAAAGAGATATTTCAATGCCTAATTGAGGTTATAGAAAATGATAAGCCGTAGCTACTTAGTCATCTTACTATTGGTTTTATTCCCCTTTATGCTCTTTGCCTCTGAGGTGGTAAATACCCGTCCCCATCAGGTAGGAAACAGGGTACTCTTTGAATATGACCTTATAGGTCATGAAGAGGCAGAGGTAACACTTACCC
>JAOAHW010000101.1 GCA_026415015.1 Syntrophorhabdaceae bacterium | reverse complement strand
ACAGTGTCATAGGCAGGTGCTGCACCGTGGCCTGATTGGATATCCTCTTTCCATCTCTTTGCATAGGCCTCTGAGAACTTCACTGTAGGTGGATACGCCTTGATAGGGAAATAACCTATCTCAAAGACAACGTTCATGAGGCCATCTATATCGCCCCCAAAGGTTTTCCAGGCCTTGCTGCCCATAAGAGGTGAGATAAAACCAGCCATAAGGGCAGGGACCTTCATACCCTTCCATTGTTTTACAAGGATACCGCTCGTGGGCATGTCAAATATGGGCATGATAACCTGAACATCTGCTGATTTTGCCTTCATAAGACCTGCTGAAAAATCTGTTGCTCCTACTGGATATTTGTCAAATCCTGCTACAGTCCAGCCGTTCTCCTTAAACCATTTCTCCATTAGAGAACCAGTGGCGGTGGCCCAGAGGACATCCTGGGTAACAATATAGACCTTGTTATAACCGAACTGTTTAGATATGAATTTCATCATATTCTGTATATAACCTGATAGATATTTAGAATCGAGGCAGTTTCTAAATGAATATTTGTATTTATCTGGGTTGCTCAGAACCTTCTCCTGGAACTTGGGTGTCATGGCAATGGTGCCTATGTTTATTACCTTGTGTTTTGAATAAATGTCCATAGCAGCAAGGAGTGCCTCTGACCTGAAGTTGCCCACAACAGCAGCATATATCTTTTTGTCAAGGATGAGTTTTTCTATGCCGAGGAGTGCCTCCTGCACAGGGACACCTGGCTCACCATCCCTGATATCAAGGGCCTCAATCTTGATGAGAAACTTATCCTTCCCCACTTTTATGCCACCCTTTGCATTTATCTCTTCTGCGGCAAGCTGGGCAGCCTTATGGCCTTCGTAGCCCTCTATGAGTTTTAAAGAGGTTGGGACACCGAGCGTGATATACTGCTGCGCCTTAATCTGAGATGCAAAGACAAGAGAAAAGACTGATAAAATTAAAAGGCATATAAATATCCTTCTCATAAAACCCCCCTTATTTTTTATTAATCTTTTGCCTACAGTTACATTATTTTATCCTGTAAAGAGGCGCAAATAAAGATGCGCCCTGTTTTATCCCTACGAAATAATCGATATCTTTTATGGATGTTATGTAGATACCCCTTCTTAGAAGAGTTATCTTGATATTTTGTCGAATGATTGATTTGGTATGCTCCTTTACTTCAGTGTTTGTGTGTCTAATAATATTATTTTATCGCTTATTTTCCATATGTCAACAAAAAATTAATTTTTTAAAAATATTGCCGATATCTATATTGAAGGTTGAAGAATAATGGGGGCTGAATTATATTTTATATATGACTGAGAAAGAGAGAAATTTAATAGATAGATATGCACAACAGGCCTTTCATGGGAAATTGTTTCGCCAGCATCTCCCTACCTGTGATTGTGGAAAGGTCTTTGACGAAAAAGAGATATATAATGCCCCAGGTGTATTCTTGAGAAATGTAGATGTCTTTGGCAAGACTTATACCATGATAGAGCCTATCTGTCCTATTTGTAAGAAGAGAATACCGGGAAGTTACTGTATACTAAATTAAGAATGTGTCTAACCCGCAAGCCCTTTTCTTATAAACATAACAGCAATACTGGCAATGACAAGAGCAAAGACCCTAGATAATGCCTCTATAAACTTCTTACCAAGGTATTTCAGGATAAATTCCGAAAACTTAAGGATTATCCAGCATATTATAAGGTTGGTAAGAAGCGATATGAGAAAGAAATAAAAGCCGTAATTATTTCTTACGATAATAGAGGTAGCAAGGACAGCTGGTCCTGCAAGCAAAGGCACACCAAGGGGGACAACACCGAACATATCATCCTCTATAACAGGTTCTGAGTGACCTATGATTATATCTTTAACTGCTATAATAAAAAGGACAATACCACCGGCAATAAAAAAATCCCTGATGGCAATACCGAGATACTGGAGGACCTGATTACCTATCACAACAAAGAGAAGGGTTGTAATAAATGATGTAAGGATTGAATCCCTGAGTTGCCTGCCTCTTTTCTTGGTATCAAGGTGGGCTGTGAATTTTATGTAAATGGGTAATATGCCAAGAACATCAAAGGCAACAAAAAGGGGTATAAAGGACATAAGAAATTTGTCAATCATAGTGTCTATTTTAATATATCCAATGCTTTTTTCAAGGGTTAAATTTGAAACACAAGACACATGGCTGCTGGCATAAATATATGAAAGAGAAAAGGAGGTAAATTTTTATCTCTTTTAACTGTTCTATTAGCTCTAAAATTCAAAAATCTCTTGACATAAAACAGCAAAATCGTTTAATATACCGAAGTTTTTCGCCGCAAGAGTTGGCTTATAACATATCCCTTTAAAATTATAGGGATTATTTTTTTTGGAGGTATTTAATGCCTACTATTAATCAATTGGTCAGGCAGGGGAGAGAGATTGTCAAAAAGAAGAGTTCCTCACCAGCTCTTACAAGTTGCCCTCAAAAAAGAGGGGTCTGCGTGAGGGTGTATACAACCACACCCAAGAAACCCAACTCAGCTTTACGTAAGGTTGCCCGTGTAAGATTGACAAACGGGATAGAGGTTACAACATATGTCCCTGGCATTGGTCATAATCTACAGGAACACTCTGTGGTCTTAATAAGGGGAGGCAGGGTAAAAGACCTGCCTGGCGTCCGTTATCACATAATAAGGGGCTCCCTTGATGCCAGCGGTGTAGCCAACAGGAAGAAGAGTAGGTCAAAATATGGTGCAAAGAGACCAAAACAATAAGGAGTACTAAGGATGCCGAGAAAAGGACATATATCAAAGAGAGAAAAACTCCCTGACTCAAAATATAACGACCTCCTGGTTTCTCGTCTGATAAATTGTATTATGTGGGATGGAAAAAAGAGCATAGCAAGGAAGATAGTATATGGTGCCTTTGACCTTATTGAAAGCAGACAAAAAGAAGACCCCCTAAAGGTTTTTCATAAGGCTATGGATAATATTAAACCTGAACTTGAGGTTAAGGCAAGAAGGGTAGGTGGCGCAACATATCAGGTCCCTGTAGAAGTAAGGCTTAATAGAAAACTGTCACTCTCCATAAGATGGCTTATAAGGTATTCAAGGGAGAGGTCAGAAAAGACCATGATAGAGAGGCTCGCCGGAGAGATTCTTGACGCCTATAACAACAAGGGCGGTGCAGTTAAAAAGAGAGAGGATACACATAAGATGGCTGAGGCAAACAAGGCCTTTGCCCATTACAGGTGGTAAAAAAAGTATGAATAAAATTATCAGAAACGTAGGTATAATGGCTCACATAGATGCAGGAAAGACAACTGCCACTGAGCGTATACTTTTTTATACAGGTGTCAATAACAGGATTGGTGAGGTAGATGACGGCGCTGCAACAATGGACTGGATGGAAGAGGAAAAAGAAAGGGGTATAACAATTACTGCCGCGGCTACAACCTGTTTCTGGAGAGACCACAGGATAAACATCATTGACACGCCTGGACACATTGATTTCACGCTCGAGGTTGGGAGGTCTCTTAGGGTCTTAGATGGCGCTGTGGCATTATTCTCTGCTGTTGAGGGTGTCGAGCCCCAGTCAGAGACAGTCTGGCGTCAAGCAGACAGGTATAATGTCCCGAGGATAGCATTCGTAAACAAGATGGACAGACCGGGTGCAGATTTTGAAAGATGCGTTGAGATGATAGAGGAGATATTAAAGGCAAATCCTTTGATACTCCAGATACCTGTAAAAAAGAATGATGATTTTATTGGGTTTGTAGATGTAATAAGAGGTGAGACTGTTGTATATGATAGAGACAGACTCGGTGTTACATATTCTGTGATAAAAGAAATCCCTGAAGCTCTAAAGGAGAGATATATTCAGGCAAGAGAGGAGATGTTTGAGAAGCTCTCAGAGATAGATGATGGTTTTATGGAGAGCTATCTTGAAGGCAAAAATATTGATGAAGATGAGATAAAGCGTGTTATAAGAGAGGGGACACTAAAAGGTAAGATAATCCCAGTACTATGTGGTTCTGCCTTCAAAAACAAGGGCATCCAGGCCCTTCTTGATGCAATAGTGGATTACCTCCCTTCACCACTTGATATCTCACCTTATAAATTCTGGACATCTGATGGCAATGAAGGGTTCCTAAAAGGCATTAAGGAAGAACCATTCAGCGGTATAGTATTTAAGATTATGAACGACCCGTTTGTAGGCCATCTAAGTTATATAAGGGTATATTCTGGTTCATTGAATGCTGGTGATTCAGTCCTTAACAGTTCAAAAGATAAAACAGAGAGAATTGGAAGGGTCTTAAGGCTCCATGCAAATAAAAGGGAAGAGATAAAGTATGTAGAATCAGGTGATATATGTGCTGTTGTGGGATTAAAAAGTGTCACCACAGGTGATACCCTCTGCCAGCCCGGGCAGGATATCCTTTATGAAAATATAGAGGTACCACAACCTGTCCTGTCATGTGCTATAACACCAAAGAAAAAAGACGATCTGAAAAAGATGTGGCTTGTCTTTAACAGATACACTATTGAAGACCCTTCTTTAAATGTGAGGCTCGATAGCGAAACCGGTGAGGTGATTCTATCAGGTATGGGAGAACTCCATCTTGATATAGTAATGAACAGGGCAAAGAGGGAGCACAATATAGAGATGATCTCATCTCCACCTCAGGTTGCCTACAGAGAGACAATAACAAAAAGTTCTCAGGCTGTGGGGAAATATATAAAACAGTCAGGTGGCAAGGGTCAATACGGCCATGTTGTAATAAATATAACGCCTACAGAAGGCACGGGATTCATATTTGAGAATAAAATAATAGGCGGTGCAATACCTAAGGAATACATATCCAGTGTGGAGGCAGGTATAAGAGATGCCCTTGAAAAGGGTGTTGTCCTTGGATACCCTGTGATAGATATAAAGGTTGAACTCCTTGATGGTTCATACCATGAGGTAGACTCATCAGAGCTTGCCTTTAAACTCGCAGGTTCTATTGCTGTTAAAGAGGGTATTAAAAGATCTAACCCCATACTCCTTGAGCCTGTAATGAAGGTAGATGTTAACACACCCAATGAATTTCTCGGTTCAGTGGTAGGGGACCTTTCGTCAAGAAGGGGCAAGATCGCTGAGATAGGGGACAGAAATGGCTATAAAACCATCACTGCATATGTGCCCCTTGAAGAGATGTTCGGATATACAACAAACCTGCGCTCTATAACCCAGGGCAGAGGAAATCATACAATGGAATTTTTCCACTACGCACCTGTTCCGCAGGGCATTTTTGAAAATATATTAAAAGAGAGAGAAAAAATACAAACGGAGGTCCTCTATGGCTAAGAAAAAGTTTGAAAGAACCAAACCCCATGTGAACATAGGTACCATTGGACACATCTGTCTCTTATACACATCT
>JAOAHW010000195.1 GCA_026415015.1 Syntrophorhabdaceae bacterium | reverse complement strand
AACCAACACCACCGCCTAAGAATATCTTTGTCCCAATACCTATGGTTCTATATTTAGGGTCTTTTAGTAGAGGCGATAACTGGCCTGCGCTACAGTAGTTTGCACTATGGAGATTAGGTTTTACTATCCCCATATATGTATAGATTATCCTGTTTGATAGATTCACAGCCACATTATAATTCTGATAGCTGTTTCTTGGATTAAAGAGGTAAGCCTCATTGACATTATACTTGTTTATATATGTCTCTATCTTTTTTTTAGGATAGCAATCTGTCCCATAGGCGGTTGCAATAAGTTTTATATCTTTGCCGCTTACGAATTCCTCTATTACATGGCCACCACCATATTTGAATGCCCCAGGGTAGACTATATTTCTTGGGTCATCATCAGGCATGGCTGTTACCCCGATATATAAATCAACTGCTGCCAGTCCGCAGTATGCAGGGACATCATTGAGCGTGCATCTACCCCCTCCTATCTTTATCCTTGGTTTTGAGTGCCCTACATTGAGGAACATACCGCTACTACACATGGGTCCAAAGGTACCTGTGGTTACCACATCCACATATTCAGATGCCTTTTTTGTGCCTTTTTCTTTTGTTATCTCTATCATCTCTTCAGCAGTTACCACTACTGCCTTACCAGATTTGATCTTCTCGTTTATCTCGTCTATTGTCTTCAAATACTACCTCCTCATAATTCAAAAAGCATAAGGGTCTAAAAGACCCTGGACAATTTTATCACTCCTATTGGATAAAATCTATAATAAATCTTGCCCCTATTAAACCACTTGTTTAATATTTGCCATGTATGTTATAAAAGATTGCACGGAGAGATGTCCGAGAGGCCGAAGGAGCACGACTGGAAATCGTGTGTCCCGCCACAAAGTGGGACCGAGGGTTCAAATCCCTCTCTCTCCGCCATAAAAAAACTTTGATTTGCCAGGCCCTGCGCAACAAGGAGGTTACAAACCCCGTCAGGTTCGGAAGAAAGCAGCGGTAGTAGCTTTCCTGTGTGCCGCAGCAAGCCTGGCTTTATAAAATAATGAATGGTAAAAATCAACCTGAAGGCTCTTTTTAATGTTTTTGGGTTCTTTTTTTTAGGTATTAAAAAAATGGCATATACAGTAATAGCAAGGCGATGGAGGCCTAAAAAATTTGATGATGTAGTAGGCCAGCCCCATATCGTCCAGACAATAAAAAACTCCATTAAATACAACAGGATAGCCCATGCCTATCTTTTTACAGGCCCGAGGGGTGTAGGAAAGACATCTCTGGCAAGGATACTGGCAAAGGCAGTGAATTGTAAAGATGGACCAAAGGAAGAACCATGCGGACAATGCGAGAATTGTCTTGCCATAGATAATAACAGCTTTGTGGACATTATAGAGATAGACGCTGCATCAGCAAGGAAGATAGAGGACATAAGGGAGCTTACAGAGACAGTAAGGTATATGCCCATGAAGGGTCTATATAAGGTATATATTCTTGATGAGGCCCATATGCTCACAACAGAGGCAAGGAATGCCTTTCTCAAGACCCTTGAAGAACCCCCTGGTCACAATATCTTTATACTTGCCACAACTGAGGCCCATAAAATTCCTTATACCATAATGTCAAGGTGCCAGAGGTTTGATTTCAGGAGGATAACAGAGAGGGACATAGCAGAGCAAATAAAAAGGATATGCGATGACGAAGGCATAGGCTATGATGAGGGCATATTCCAGTATATTGCCATTGAGGCAGACGGTAGTTTGAGGGATGCAGAGTCCATACTCGACCAGATAATCTCATACAGCGGTAATTACATCACTGAAAAAAATGTAATAGATATAATCGGTATTGTGGAAAAGGATGTAATCTACAGGATCTCTGATGCTATCTTTAAGGGTGATGTTAAAAAGGGATTTGATATTTTAGAGAGAACAATAGACGAAGGGTATGATATATATCAGATATATCGAGGGCTCATATCCTTTTTCAGGAATCTAATGCTCATTAAGGCTTTAGATACCCTACCCCCTTTTATCTTTATAGATGACCAGGAGCACCAAAAGATCAAAGAAATGATAGAAGATATTGATTATAATCGAATCCAGGATATGCTGAACCATATGCTTCAGTTTGAGGATATGCTAAAGGGTCCATTTTCAAGGGTATCATTGGAGGTACTCTACATAAGGCTCTTTAACATATTCAATCCTTTAGAGACTAAAAAGACTGTAGATGCGGAAAGGGCCATAAATCCATTAGATATAAGCCCTCAAGGAGAACAAACACAAATAAAAAAAGAAAGAGATAGAGAAGAGATAGAGGTATTAAAAGAAAACCTTGCATCCACCAATAAAGGATTGACCTCTGATATAAAGGGCTTTATTGAATATATGAGAGACAAAAGACCATTTATCAGTGCTATCTTTGAAACCCTTGATGTGAAGGTAGATGATAATACTGTCCATATGATGCTTGATGAAAATTATAGTTTTATCAAGACCGATAAAAACATAATAGATGAAATAGAGCGTTACTTGAGTAGCTTTTTTAATAAAAAGATGGCAATAAGTTTCAAAAATATAGAGGGGAGGTCAAAGGATGACCTCTATGATTATGTCCGTGAGGCAGAGTCAATCTTTAGTCTATAAGGAGGAGATATGTCAAAGAACCTTGGCCAGCTTTTAAGCCAGGCAAAGAAGATCCAGGAGAAGCTTCAGAAGATGCAGGAAGAGATAGGTAACAGGACAGTGGAGGCCCAGAGTGGGGGCGGTATGGTCTCATGTGTTGTGAACGGCAAACAGGAGGTCATCTCTATCAGGATATCTGATGAGATATGGGAGGAGAAGGATAAAGAACTCCTGGAGGACCTGATACTTGCTGCTATAAATGAGGGATTGAATAAATCAAAAGAGATGCTCCAGGAGGAGATGGCAAAGATTACTGGTATGGCAGGCATGCAACTACCCTTTGGTGTTTGATTTTGTATGTACTATCCTGAACCTATTGAGAACCTAATAGACAACCTTATGAAGCTGCCTGGCATTGGCAGAAAGACTGCGACAAGACTGGCTTTTTTCCTCCTCAATTCAGATGATTCATATATTCTGGAACTGTCCAAGAGCTTAAGAGATATAAAAGATAAGATAAGGCTCTGCAGTGTTTGTTATAATCTCACAGAAAAAGACCCATGTAATATATGTACTGATGAGAGAAGGGATAGAGA